>QNZW01000128.1 GCA_003978375.1 Sulfurovum sp. | reverse complement strand
TACAAACTTATACATTTCATGTGGATGAATTCCTAACTCTTTATATCTCTCTTTACCAAGGAAGGTTAAAAAGACTTGCCTAAAGCTATAAAATGCTGTCATTCCTGCAGTCACTACTAATATTATCCATAACATATAGGTGCCCTCATTAAATGCCGTTTCAATAATAGCATCCTTAGAGAAGAATCCAGCAAAAAATGGAATCCCTGCAAGTGCCAATGAGGCAACAAACATATAGATATAAGTCCATTTCATTACTTTTTTTAATCCTCCCATCTTAAAGATGTCAAGTTCATCATGCATAGCATGCATCACATTACCTGCACCTAAAAATAAAAGTGCTTTAAAGAATGCGTGTGCCGCCAAATGAAAAAGTGCAATCCAATAAGCACCCAATCCGGCAGCAGCAAACATATATCCCAACTGAGAGAGTGTAGAAAAGGCTATAATTCTTTTTAAATCTCTATTGACCAACGCCATAGATGCTGCAAAAATAGCCACAAATGTACCTAATCCTGCAATAAAGAAAGAAACTTCAGGCGTCATAGAGAAAAGTGGGTTCGCACGAATCACCAAGAAAACACCTGCTGTTACCATTGTTGCTGCATGAATCAAGGCAGATACAGGGGTAGGACCCTCCATCGCATCTGTGAGCCATGTATGCAAAGGAAACTGTGCTGATTTACCCATTGCTCCAATAAAAAGCCCGATTGCAGCAGCTGTCAATATACTTTCACTTAATTGAGGTAATTGTGCAAAGACTGCATCATATTGAAGGGTTCCTGTGTTCCAAAAAATAATAAAAATACCTACGAGCATTCCAAGGTCAGCAATACGGTTCATAATAAATGCTTCATTCGCTGCCCAAGATGGAGAGACCGAAGGATTAACTTCTCTTGGTTGATCTGCTTTGCTATACCAAAAACCAATGAGTAACCAAGAACATACACCCACGCCTTCCCAGCCTATAAATAGTCCGGCAAAATTATCTGACATCACTAAGATCAACATAGAAAACACAAAAGCTGAAAGATAAGAGAAAAATCTATTAAAACTTTTATCATGATCCATATATCCAATAGCATACACATGGACGATGGTAGATACCAATGTGACCACAACCATCATTGTAACCGATACTTGATCAACAACAAAACCAAAAGGAATACTCACATCACCTACACTAATCCAATCCATCATCGTTGTATGTAGTGCAACACCTGTATGTGCAACATTTATTGCTAACATCACAGAAGCAAAAAATGAGATAAAAAGTAGTATAGATGCTACGATACCTACAAAAATTTGTCTTTGACTCATTCCAAAGAGTGCTGAAAATAAAGAACTTACCAAAGGTGCAAACAGTGCAATATATATTAAATTCTCCATCATTATCCCTTCATTTTTGCTAGGTCGTCAAGATTAAGACTTCCATATTTTTTATAAAGTACAATCAAAATACCAAGACCGACTGCGACTTCACTCGCTGCAATAGCAATAATAAAAAATGCAAACATCTGACCTGTTAAATCATTATAAGCATGAGAGATAGCTGCGAATGCTATATTTGCTGCATTAAGCATAACTTCCGTTGCAAAGAAGAGCATTAAAAGATTTCTTCTTCTTAAAACCCCTATCAACCCAATGGAAAATATAATCGCTGATACGATTAGATAATGAGATAAACCTATCATTTTTTATCCTTTACTATAATTACTTCATCTTCTGGAATGATCATGATTTCATCATCTATTGATGTATCTTCAGTAAGACTTTCATCCATTTTTTTACCTGCAAGAATAATTCCTGCAATCATTGCAACCAATAACATGACTGCTGCCACCTCAAAAGGTACAAGATATTTTGTAAAAAGAACCATTCCTACATCTTGTGCATTTCCTGCATCTGGATGCATAGGATAAAGGGCTTGAATATGTTCACTATAAATAGGTCCAGTAAACATTAGCACCAATACCAATGCACTCAATCCACCCAAAGCAAATACCAATAATGAATTGGTGTTTTTTTCTTTCATATCTCTTGTTGCATCAAAGAACATCATCGCAAATGAATAGAGTGCCATAATGGCTCCTACATAAACTATAAGCTGTACTACACCAAGAAAATCTGCACCCAAAATAAAGAAAAATCCTGAGATAAGTACCATTCCTGCTGCAAGTGATGTCATCGCATATAGGACATTTTCACTCATTACTGTTACTAAAAATAATCCTATCGTTAAAACCGAAAATAGGTAAAAGGCTACAATTTCATACATTTTATTCTCCTAATACGCTAATGGCGTTTGTTTAATATTTTCATCTGCATCTGGAGAGACTGCTCCAAATCCTGGATACTCTTTTTGTAAGTTAAGTTTATCAATAGGGGTCAACATATCTTCAAAAAGTGAAAAACTTGCACGTTGTTCTGAAGCATTTTCATAACGTGCTCCATGAACAATAGCAAGTTCAGGACATACTTCTGCACAATAGCCACAAAAGATACAACGTCCAAAGTTAATCGTATATTCACTGACCTCTTTACGTTGATTCTCATCATAACGCGTATCCATAGTAATACAGTTTGAAATACAAATCTTTTCACACAGCCCACATCCGATACATCTATAATGTCCACTTTCAAGAAGTCTCAACATATCATGAATAGCTCTATATCTTGGGGAAATAGGTAACTTCTCATATGGATATTTAAGCGTAGCCATATTTCCTCTAAACAGTGCATTAAACATCTCTCTCATTGTCACCCACAGCCCTACAAGCAAATCACCCTTAAAAGTTCTTCTTATCACTTGTCTTACTTTACACCAAGGTGTTTGAGGGTCTTTGCCTAAATCAAGCATCGTATAACGTTGCGTCCCTACATTTCTATTTTTAAATTGTTCTAAACTCATACCTACTCCCTTATACCATTATCGCTATTGCAGTGATAAGTATATTTACGACTGCTATTGGCATTAAAACTTTCCAACAAAGCCACATAAGTTGATCTGGTCTTATATGTGGCCATGAAGCTCTTACCCACAACATAAGAAAGAAGAAAAATGCAACTTTTAACATAATAGTTAACCAACCTATTGCACTTGCTTCATTATATCCACCCAAAAAGACAACTGCTGCAATAATAGAGATGGTAATCATATTGGCATACTCACCAATAAAGAACATTCCCCATCTCATACCTGAATACTCTGTAGCATACCCAGAGACTATTTCTGCCTCATGTTCTAACAAATCAAAAGGTGTTCTGTTTGTCTCAGCAAATCCAGCAATAAGAAAAAGAATAAAAGCAACAGGTTGTTTCCAAACAATCCAATCTCCAATTCCTCCTGATTGATATTGGTTAAAATCAACAAAGGAGAGTGAACCTACTAACATGATAGGTGCTAAAATAGAAAGCCCAGTGACAACTTCATAAGATAAAAATTGCACAGCCGTTCTTGCTGCCCCAATGATACCCCATTTATTCGCTTGTGACATCCCAGCGAGCAAAGGACCATAAAGACCCGCCGCCATCATGCCTAATACAAATAAAATACCCACATTTAAATCTGATGCAATGGCAGGAACAAACGTATCTCCTATAATTGGCATCCAGCTTGGTATTGTAAAGTCTGGAAATACAGGGACAGAAGAGAGTGCGATAAATGCTGTAGCCGCCGTAATGATAGGTGCTACCATAAAAATTAATTTATTTGCATTTTGTGGAATAATATCTTCTTTGGTAAAAAGCTTAATCCCATCTGCTGCAATTTGCAATAAACCATAAGGTCCTACGTGCATGGGACCAAGGCGTCTTTGCATAAATGCTAAAACCTTTCTTTCAATATAGGTACCAAAACCTGCAAGTGCCGAAATAATAGCTAAGATTATAATGGCTTTAATTATCACACCTAATGAGGTAACGTGTGGTAAATTTTCTACGAGTGTTGTTGTTTCCATATTACACCTTTCTTAATGTTACTGTTTGATATCTAGCCGTATCGCCAAAGAGAGTATAGACATCTTTTTCTGCTATAAAATCTGGTATTTTAACGATATCTCCTGTTATTTTAGCATCTGCTATTACATCTAAAACGATGCTTCCATTTTCAAAAATCACTTCTACTCTCTCTCCTAATGTTTTTGCTTTTTCTTCACTAGCATATAAGCCAAAAGGTTCAAAAATTTCATGACATTTATAGGTAAAATCATTAAATTGTCTAGCAGGATTACATCTATATGCTATTTGCCCTTGTAGTGTAGCATCTTCATCAAACTTTTCTACTTCAGGAAGTGCCACATCTATTGTATGTGTCTCTAGTCTATAGCCTCGATTATCTACACCTGCATTACTAAATGTATTTGGAAGTGCATCAAAAGCTATGGCTTTAAATCCTTTTTCTTTTGGTAATTTACTTGTCCAATCTACAGTAAGTTCAGGACCTCCTATGAGCACCTTAACAATATCGTTTAACTCATAACCTTCATACGGTAAGGCTGCATTGGTTGGGAGTACACGTTTTCCAATATTACACAAGGTTCCTTCTTGTTGATTGAGTGCAGGGATATCAAGATCACCTGTTCCCAAGGCAGAAAGTATAAAGTCCGCATTTTCATTATATCCAACGGTATAACCACTTTGTTCATCATCAAGATCACAAATAAGCGCTACACCTAAGGCATTTGATTTAGGTGGTGTTATTACAACATCTATATCACATGTTTTTTCTATAAGTGCTATAAGTTTAGCAATATTCTCAGTATTATGATGATAATAAAGATCTTCACCTAATAACATAGAAAAAGATTCTTTTTTCTTCATCATCTTTTCAAAAGTAGTTTCAAAATCACTTGTGTCTGCACCAAGAAGTTCAATAAGACCATTATGTGTCACTGTTATCTCTTTTTCAACTTCTTCGGTTACTTTCTTAATAATCTCTTCCTCTTCCCCACTCTCTTCATTGCGTACTAGTTCTTTCACTTCTATCTCTATTTTGTCTATGATGACTTTTGTACGCGTCTTTTTAAAACTATCAATATATGTTTTGACTTCATTAGGAAGTTTCTCTTTATCTGCAAAAAAATCTAATACAAAATAAAGTACCGCTTCTTCATGACCTACTTGATGCTCAAAAATTTCTACATTTTTACCAAATGTTGGTATCAATGTATCACCAACTGGATGAAAGTAAAGTCCTGCACCTTTATTAAGTTTTTGTACATTATTGAATGCATATTTCATTGCAGGTGAATCATTTCTTAATGCTACACCTACAGAGATAACAAAATCTGATTTTTTCATAATCTTATCAGTATCTGTTGTCCATAGACTGTTGCCTGAAGCTGCTTGATAATACTTTAAAAATTTTTGAAAGGCTCTTACTTCTGGATTATAAAGCTTTATACCCATTTTCTCTTTCAGTGTCTGAAGCATCAATGCTTCTTCATTGGTAATCATAGAGTTAAAACGAATTGTTTTGGCTTTTTGGAAGGCTTCAACGGCTGCGTTAAATGCTACTTCATTCTTATATACATCACGATTTTCAAAATCATAGGCAAAACGTGCTGAACCATCTAAACTTACATACGCCCATTCATTCGTTACCCTATAAATTTTAGGGCTTCTGTCTTCAATAGATGTTGGTTTGATTTCATAGTATATTTGTTCTCCACCACTTGAATGTGCAGCTACTGCTGGTACACGTGTTAAATCCCATGCATTTGAGCTATAAACAAAATCACGAGAAGCAAGTGCCCCCACAGGACAAACTGCTATACACTCACCACAATCAGAACAATTTGTTTCCCCTGTCCCATTACTTGGTGCAATCACAGATTTTTGAAGCTTATTCCACATAGAGTAAGCATCTTTTGGCATTGTCTCTTTATAGCCTTTGTCTAATGCTGCTCCTCCTCGTTTGACTGTAGTAATAGCAGCATCACCTATCATGTCTTTACATATTGTAGTACATCTCTCACATACAATACAAAGTCCTGCATCATAATGTAGCACTGATGACCAATTGGCTGTTTCACGTTTGGTATCTGGTATCATATACGATTGAGAATCTACTGCTAATTCTAAGGTATAATTTTGTAGTTCACACTCTCCTGATTTGTCACACACTCCACACTGAAGTGGATGATTTACATCATATACCTCCATAATAGCTCTACGCTCTTCAAGAATTGCGGGTGTATCAATAGTAACTTCCATACCCTCTTTTACTTTAGCATTACAAGCATATACCTGTTTTCCGTCTGCCTCAACCAAACAAATACGACATGCCAATGTTGGAGAACATCTTGTTAAGTAACATATGGCAGGGATAAATATATCATTAGCACGTGCAGCGTTAAGGATATATTCACCCTCTTTAACCCTATATTCAATGCCGTCGATTTTGATAGTAATCATCGTTTCTACTGTTTGTACTTCACTCATCATTACTTCCTGTCTTCTGAATTTCAACTCTACTAAATCTATAAGAGGATACCAAAGGGGTACTTAATCCCATATCATAAGTTGGATTAAGCGCGATCGTTCCTTTTAAAGATGTATCAATCTTAAACATACGTTTAAATTTTACATTGTCAATCGTATAAGAGATGCTATCTCCATCATTTAACTTTGTTGCTACAGCAAATTGTGGAGAACCCAATAAAAATGCTTCTTGATGAAGTGCTTCGCCTACATTTGTAAATGCTGAAAATTGTTCTACTGGATTACAATGATATAAAACTGCACCATCAAAACCATCTAATGTAGCTACCTCTTCTAACTTCTCATATATAGAGACATTGCACTCTTTTAAATGATAGCCTCTATATGCTTCACCTAAACGATCAAAATAATCAGGCAATGCGTCAAACTCGATTGACTGGAACCCTCTTTCTTTAGGAAGAGATTTTGTATATTCAATGGTATACCTTGCTTCTATTCCTAGAGCATTGGCGATATCATTGAGTACATACCCTCCATAAGGTTGAGAAACATTTATCGGTACCACACGTCTATCATTGGTTGTCAGTGTACCTTCTTGTTGATTGAGTGCAGGCATATCTAAATAGTGATTATCTTTTTTGCTATCATTCAATGCAGAAAGAACAAAATCTGCTTCCACATTATATCCCACGCTATTTCCGGAGGCTTCATCATCTAAATCACATATCAAAGAGACACCCATTGCATTTCCTGCTGGTGGTATGCATACCACATTAAAGTCTGTATATTTTTCCACTAAAGCAAGAATTTTAGCAATCTCTTTGGCTCTTGGATGTGCATAGAGATCTGATCCAATGATTAAAGATTTACTCTCTTTTTTCATCATCGATTTTCGTAATGTTTCTAGCTCTTCTTCTCCTACATTTGTCTCTGCACTTAAGTATCCTATATCCAAGTCATCTAAAAATGTTTTTACATAATTTGGTATTTCTACTTCATGGAGTAGCATCGATACAAGTAGTGCGACAACACCCTCTTCACTTTGTGGCTCGTATTTGATAAATTGTGTCACAATATTTTTCATTTCAATATCTTCAAGCGGATGCATATAGGCCACCCTAGCACTATGCCATTTACTTGCCATATTGATATGATATTTTACAATAGGTGCATCATTATTTATTCTTGTTCCTAAAATAATGATTACTTTAGATTTTGAAATATTTTCTATGCTTCCTGAATAAAGTTGTTTTCCCGTAATTTCACTATAAGCTTGCATAAAATTTTGATATGCTTTTGCTTCACCACAAATAAGCTTTGCACCTGTTTTTTCTTTAATTTTTTGTAAAATGAGTGCTTCCTCATTTGTAATTTGAGGTGCAAATAAAATACTTTGTGCATTTTTTATAGCTTCTACTGCTTGTGTAAATGCTTTTTGATTTTTACTGACATTTTTATTGGCATAATCAAATCCATAACGTCCTGCTCCACAAAGTGTAGTAAATTCAGCATTATTTGTTACACGATAAATAATATCATGCTTCACTTCATAATACATTTGACATCCACTACCACAATGAGGACAAGAAGAAGGTATTTTTTCAAGTTCCCAGGCATTACTTGTATACTTAAACTTTGTATCGACCAAGGCACCGACAGGACATACTGCTGCGGCTGCACCCAAAGAACTATAATTGTTTGATTGTTTTAGATTAATAATCTCCGAAGCATATCCACCAACTTTGATAGATAATGCTTCATCTCCGGTAATCTCTGTTGAAACTCTTACACATTTTTCACACATTATACAAAGTGCAGGGTCATAAGAAACATATCCCCATTTTTTTACAGGTCTTGACTGTTCGCGCACTGTAAAAGGTTGTGTTGCTACATTAAATTCCATGGTTTTATTTTGTAAATCACACTCTCCACTTTTATCACATACGCCACACTCTAAAGGATGATTTACATTATATAATTTCATTATATTTTGACGTTCTTTATTGAGTGTGTGATTTTGTGTCGTAATAACTGCACCATCTGTTGCTTTTTCTTGACAAGATAAAATAGCACCTTCTACACCTTCTACATTAACAATACACATACGACAAGAAGCAATAGGTTTTACTTTTGTCAAATAACACATAGTAGGTATATAAATATTATTTTCACGTGCAATCTCAAGAATGGTTTTGCCAAAAGTACTTTGGTATACCTTTCCATCAATCGTTACACTAATCTCTTGCTTCATCTTTATAGAATTATGTAGACTCATTATACTGCCACCATTGAAATATAATAACAACGCATACAACGCTCTGCTTCAGAGATTGCTTCATCTCCTGTGAAACCTAAATTGACTTCTTTTTGATTGTCTTTGCGTTCATCCACTGAAAGCTTTTCACTTACCTGACGAGGAATACCTGGCATCCAACCTGTAATTTTTTCATTTTTGTCATAGACTTTAAGTTTAGCCAAATGATCTTCCATGATTTCTTCATCTGTTAATGTACATTTTCCATCATAAATATAACGACCTATCACAGAAGCTGCACGTCGTGCTTGTCCTACTGCATTGACAATAGTCATAGGACCATATTCACAATCACCTGCAGCAAAAATACCTTCACGTGAAGTCATATAGTCTTTACCATTCGTTAAAATAGAATTCCATGACGTCATCTCTATATTCCACTCTTCAGGTAATATTTGGGTATCAAGTGCTTGGGATACTGCTGGGATTAAATAGTCACATTCTATTTCAAAGTCGCCATCTTCTATTTTTACCAATTGTGCTCTTCCTCCATCAGGGTTAGGTACAAGTTCAAAACGATTTACTTTAAGCTTCTTAATATTTTCACCATCATCTACAATCTCTTCAATAGCTGAATGGAAAATAAACTCAACCCCTTCTTCTACTGCTTCATGATACTCTTCATAGGTTGTGTTGCGAATAATTGTTTTTTCATCTCGACGATAAAGCATAATTACTTTTTTAGCCCCTTCACGAATAGAACATCTAACAACATCCATAGAAGTAAATCCACCCCCTACACAAACCACTACTTTATCTTTAAGTTCATTTGATGCAGGTGCACCAATATTATATTTATGCCATAGGTTTACCTTATCAAGCATATCAATAGCTCCCCAATAACCACCCATTTTTGGATTTTCATTTTCTGCACGTACCTTTTTTGAGAGTCTTGCACCAAAACCAAGCATGACTGCATCATACTGAGTATCAAGCTCTTTGAGTTTATCTGCCGTGACTCTATAGTTATTGGTCACACTTACCGTAGGCATCGTTAGTACAAAATCAATATCTTTATTATATTTATCTACAGGCATTCTATATTCTGGTACACCTACTGCTACCTCACCACCATTGACAGGAAGTTCTTCGAAAATATCTACTTGAATCCCCTCTAATGCCAAATAATATGCTGCTGTGAGCCCAGCAGGTCCTGCTCCAACAATCGCTACTTTTTTACCATCATTTTTAGGTGGCTTTGGATCTACTGGATGTAACCAAGGTATTTCATGATCTGTTTCATAATCAGCCCCGATACGTTTAAGCTCCATAATAGAAATTGGTTCATCTAAGTTTGTACGACGACAAGCATCTTCACATGGATGAGGACAAACTCTTCCACAAGTGTGTGCCAAAGGCATTGTTTGTCTTGTTGCGCTAAGAGATTCTGTAAATACCATATCTCTTACCCCTTCGATATATGCTGGTATATCTACATTAGCAGGACACATATCGGTACAAGGAGCCGTCACTTTAGCAATATATGAGGTATTGCCATTATAATGTTTTGATGGTATATTCAAATCAATACATTTTTCAAATTGATCTTGATAATATTCCATCAAATCTAATATGGGTTTGGGTACTGTTTTTCCTATTTCGCATTTCGAAGTTTCCATCATAGTTTTTGCAATTTCTTTGATATGTGAAACATCATCATAAGATCCATCACCACGGGCAATTTTGTCAAGCAAGTCATACAAAATCCTTCCTCCCCATCTACCAGGAGCACAACGCCCACACGCTTCAGAATATACTTGATACTGTGCAGCATATTGGTTTGCAAGTTCAACAGCATCTATATCTTCATCAAAAATGGCAACACCGTCCCATCCAATAAATGCTTTTGATTTTGTATCTCCATGATAGGTCTCAGGGAGTTTAAATGCTGTTTCACTCCACTCGTCAAGTGGTTTATTGCGATTATCAATAAACTCATCTCTCCAAGTTGAGAATACAATATTTGACATCTTACTCTGCCTTCTCTTCTTCGGCTATTTCTTTCATGGCTAGTGCTTCAGCTTCTTTGGCAAGAAAGGCTTCTGATCGTTCTACACGTATCTCTTCTTTTAATTTTTTTACCACAACAGTCCAATCAACTTCATTGAATTTTAATGAGTTCATCAACTCATTTCCTGTTGCCCTAATCACATCTGCAGATTTTTGGATGGAAGAAAAATCACCCACTTCAAACAGAAAAATACCTACTTCATCTACAGCTAGTCCCTTGTCAATAAGCTCAACCATTCTGTCATAAAAATTATCCTTAAGTTCTCTTAAGTCATAACGTTTCATTTTATCTCCTTGCCTATCTGGCTACATTTTGTTCCGAGTATTTCGGTTTCAAATTTAAAAAAGTAAATATATTCCCTTTTTTTAACAGTTCTCATCTATCAACTTCACCAAATACAATATTTGTAGTTCCAATAATTGTTACAACATCAGCAATATATGTGCCTACTAAAATTTCTTGAAGCAATCCTGTATGGAAAAAACTGGGTGCTCTACACTTCAGTCTATAGGCATAAGGTTCACCCTCTGATTTAATATAAAATCCAAGTTCACCTTTTGGAGATTCAGTGGGTACATAGACCTCACCTTTTGGGGGCCTCATTCCTTGTGTTACAAGTACAAAATGTTGCATAAGTGCATAATTTTGTGTCATGATTTGTTCTTTAGGTGCAGAGATATATTGTGGTGCATGTGCCATAAGCTGTGAGTCTGACTTTGCATACATAGGCATCAATTGTCTTAAAATTTTTGTTGATTCTCTCATCTCTTGCATATAGAGTCTATACCGTCCATATGAGTCACATCTATCGCTGACTGGAATATCAAAATCAAGCTCAGAATAGAGTTCATAAGGTTCCTCTTTTCTAATATCATATTTGACACCACTTCCTCTGAGCATAGGTCCTGTACATCCCCAGTTCAATGCATCTTCAGCAGAAATAACACCTACATCTTCTAAACGCATTCTCCAAATTCGATTTTGAGAAAGTAGTGCTTCATAAGTATGCTCCACTTCATGATCTACTTTATCACAAAATGCTGCAAGATTCTCTATCCAACCTTTTGGCAAATCTAAAGGGACGCCACCTATACGTACAGCAGAATGCGTAAGTCTTGCTCCACAATAGTCTTCCATTAAATCCATTGCATATTCACGTTCACGAAAAGCATATAAAAAGACAGACATCGCCCCAACATCAAGTGCATGGGTAGCAATGAAAAAAAGATGCGAAATAATACGATTAAGCTCAAGTAGCATGGTACGTATAACCTGTGCACGTCTTGGTGCCTCTATACCCAATAATTTTTCTACGGCTAGCGCATAGGCATAATTATTTGAGGTTGAAGCAATATAATCTAGTCTATCCGTCGTAGGAAGAAATTCATTATAGGTCATATTCTCAGCCATTTTTTCAATACCACGATGTAAATAACCAATATCTGGATAAGCCTTGACTACCTGCTCTCCATCAAGCTCCAACACAAGTCTTAGCTGTCCATGTGCAGATGGGTGTTGTGGACCAAAGTTAATCACCATTGTATTGTCATCACGCTCAAAATTCAAATTTTCAAAAAATGGCGTTAATTTATTAGGTACTTGTTGCATACTCTCCCCTATCTTCTCTCATCTAATGTTTTAGATTTTGGTTTGTTATAGTTTACTAAGAATGTATCACTATATTCAATCTCTTCTTTTGTATCGCTATTGTATTCTCCACCAAATGGTACTTCATATCCCACACGTGAAAATCGTTTTGTATCTTCAATATCAATTTTTGAAGGGTCTCTATTTTCAGGGCCAATAATATCTCTATATGCTTTACCAAAAATTTTATCTACTTCATACCACGAAGCAAACTCATCTCCATGTAATGGATAGGTTTTAAGAAGAGGATGCCCCTCCCAGTCATCTGGCATTAAGATACGTTTTAAGAATGGATGATTATTGACTTTAATACCAAACATATCAAACATCTCACGCTCAGCAAAATTTGCAGATTTAAAAAGTGATTCAATGCTATCAATAGCCATACCTTGTGGTAAACGACACACAACCCTTACTCTTTTGGCTTCATTTACATTAAGCATTTGCCAAAAAAGTTCAAATTCATTGTCTTGTGCCAAATAATCTACCGCTGATTGCTCTGAACACTGTGTATATCCGCATTCTTCTTTTAAGACTTTAATCACATCAAAATTAGATCTATTATCAATATGGATAACCAATTGACCTAATTCCATATATGATTCTTTTATATCAGCCTTTAATACTGAGACAACTGAAGCAAAATGAGCATCTTCTACTTCGTTGCGAGGTACACGGGGTACCACATGAAATCTATCTGTATAGTAAGCTTTTTTTTGAACATTGCCTTTTGGTACATACTTACGCATTATATTAACCTCGCTCTTTTGCCTGTTTGATGTGTTAAATCTTGTTTGGTATTTTTGTTCATGTTTGCAGACTCTTTACGTATCTTCTTTTGAAGCATCATCATTGCATACTGAAGTGTTTCAGGTCTTGGTGCACATCCTGGTAAATAAATATCTACTGGAATAATTCTATCTACACCTTGCACCGTAGCATAGGTATTGAACATTCCACCTGTATTGGCACAACTCCCCATAGATATTACCCATTTTGGTTCTGTCATTTGATCGTATAGACGTCGCGCAAATTCTGAGTGTTTCTTAGAGAGTGTTCCAGCTAATATCATAACATCTGCTTGTCGTGGACTGGCTCTAAAAATCGTTCCCATACGGTCAAAGTCGTATCTTGAATCTCCTGATGCCATCATCTCAATGGCACAACATGCAAGACCATAAGTAAGTGGCCAAAGTGAATTCGAACGCCCCCAGTTTACGAGTTTATCTACCGATGTTAATGCTATTGGTAATCCAGCCGTACTGGCATAATTTACTTGATGCTGTGCCATTCAAGTGCTCCTTTCTTCCATGCATATATAAAACCTATGGTAAGCAATACTATAAAAAGTATCATCTCTGTAAAACCAAACCAACCAAGTCTTCTAAAATCAATCGCCCATGGGAACATAAAAATAATCTCCACATCGAATAAAATAAACAAAAGGGCTATCAAATAAAACTGTACTGAGATAGTATTAGGTTGCTTTGTTACTTCTGGTCCACATTCGTAGATAGTAAGTTTAAGCTTTTCTGTATCGAGCCGTGCCATTTTTCTAGAAATAAAACGTGCTGCCCACAATGTTGCTGAAAATGCTATTGCGGTTAATGCAAACAAAACAAATACACCAAAATAGGGGTGTTCTGTAATTACATGAGTCATATTGCTTTCCTTCGAGTTAAATTCATGATTCCCAAATAGTGCAGAGAATCCTCAGAATATTAATTTATACTATCCAAAGATAGATTAAAACTATTGTGTAGTCATTGTGTATCAAGATTAGTTTTTATGTTTGTAACAATGCGAAACAAAGAAAGTATTGATAAAATATTAAAAAAAATAATCTAAAACACAAGGAATATCAGATGATTCATTTTAAAAAATATACCAATATTCTCTACTGGGTAACCATGGCAGGATTACTCTTTTGGTTTGCTTATACCAAAGGATGGATACTCACAAATTTTCAATCAATTGATGCAAAACATGCACTAACTCTTTTGGAAACACAGAGTAATATCACTCTCTTAGATGTACGTACTATTCAAGAATATAAACAAGGTCACTTAAGAGATAGTCAACTAATCCCTCTACAAGCTTTGGCACAAAATTTAGCTATGCTCAAAAATGATAAAAACAAAAAAATTATTGTCTATTGTCAAACAGGAAATCGATCTGTATCTGCCTCACGTATTTTAGAAAAAAATGGATTTACCCCTTTAAATGTAAAAGGTGGTATAAATGCACTCATTACTGCTCATGCAGATATAGTTAAATAAATTAAAATTTAATTGAAGATTATTTTCTCCCTCATAAAGAGGGAGAGGAAGATTAATCACAAAAGAAGTATTAAAGTTCTATATTAAGTGAATCAAGGGTTTCATAAGTAATTCCCCCTGTAGCAAGACCATTGTCTTTTTGATATTTTTCTAATGAGTTTCTTGTACCACGTCCAAGTACACCATCTGGTTTACCAGTGCTGTATCCTTTTTCATTTAATGCAGTTTGAATCTTTTTAATCACACCTTTAGTCATATTTGTTTGACATAAAATACGTTGCCAACTTACATGAGAATCTGATATCTTTTTACTTTTCTCAATTGTTTTATACTCTGCTTCTATAGGTGTTCTTTGCTCTTTTGCATCTGCAACTAGTTTTTCAACTTTTATTGTTTTGTATTCTGCTGGTACTGTCTCTTCAGTCACTGTTGCTGGTGTATCAAGTACTACTTTTGTTACATCTTTTGTTACAGCTGCTGTCTCTACTAGACATATTTGTCTACCTGTAGATTTCCATGGTTTCTCTGCTCCTGTTTCAGCGTTTGTCCACATAAATGATGCAGGTGTATCAAGTACTTCTTTTTCAACAGTTTTATATTTTGCAGGTACCAATGTTTGCTTAAGTGTTGGTTCTGCGACCATTTTTTTCACGGTAAGTGTTTTTGTCTCAGCTGGTATCTCTTGTACTTCTGTTTTTGCTGGACTTTTAACTACCAATTTTTTAATCGTTTTATATTTTGCTGGTACTTTT
>QNZW01000106.1 GCA_003978375.1 Sulfurovum sp. | reverse complement strand
CAATACAAACACCCAATGAAGTCATAAAAATTATAGAGACCAATATTACTCCAGCTGAATAATTTTACAGATTGACTTTACAAGATATACCGTGTGGTATCTTCATCTTCTACCACTGTGCCTATTTTTTCTTTGACCAATGCTTCATCTACAACTATTTTCTCTCCACTATGCTCATCGGCTGAAAAACTTATCTCTTCAAGTATCTTTTCCATCACTGTATGTAGACGTCTTGCACCGATATCTTCTGTTTTTTCATTGGCCTGCAAAGAGTATGCCGCAATGGCTCTTAACGCAGATTCCTCAAAAACAAGATCCACATCTTCTACTTTCATCAAAGCTTCATATTGTTTAATCAGCGAATTGTTTGGTTCGGTTAAGATACGATATAAGGTCTCTTCGTCTAAACTATCTAACTCTACACGCAAAGGAAAACGTCCCTGTAGCTCTGGCATCAAATCACTTGGTTTAGAAATATGAAACGCCCCTGCTGCAATAAATAAAATATGGTCCGTCTTTACCATACCAAGCTTGGTATGTACCGTTGATCCTTCTACAATTGGGAGCAAATCTCTCTGAACACCCTCTTTACTAGGGTCTTGTCTACTTTGTGAATTGCTAGATACAGCTATTTTATCTATCTCATCTAAAAAGACAATCCCTCCCTTTTCTACTTTTTCAAGTGCTAAAGCTTTGAGTGTTTCTTCATCAAGTAATGCTTCACTGGCTTCTGCTTTTAGTATTTTTTTGGCTTCTTTAACATTGACTTCTTTTTCTGGACCTTTTTTGCCCATGCCTCCAAGTACTTTAACAATACTTTCTTGTACTTGTATCATTTGTGGAGGGAGTCCTTCTTCTGGGAGTTGTGGATTATTTGGCATCTCAATTTTGATTTTAAGATGGTCAAGCTCACCTTTGCTAAACTTCTCTTGCATACGAGCAAAAGAGGCATCATATTCGATCTTTTTTTGCTCACTTGCTCCTGCTGGTAAGGGAGGAAGTAGTTTTTCTATAATTTTATTTTCTATATAGTTTTCTATTTTTTCTTTATTTTTTTCATTTTCAGATTCACGTACTATCTGCATAGATGTAGCAGCCAAATCACGAATCATAGACTCCACATCACGTCCTACAAATCCTACTTCAGTATATTTACTGGCTTCTACCTTTATAAATGGCAAATTCATCATTTTTGCCAAACGTCTTGCTATTTCTGTTTTACCTACCCCTGTGCTTCCTATCATAAGAATATTTTTAGGCGTTACATCTTGTTGCATCTCTTGGCTAAGTTGCATACGTCGATAACGGTTACGTAGTGCTACAGCTATCGTTTTTTTGGCATCATCTTGCCCAATAACATAAGTATCTAAATAGTGTACTATTTCTTTAGGTGTCAAATTATCCATTTTCATTTTCTAGTTCCAATAACTTAATATTTTTATTTGTATAAATACAAATATTTCCAGCAACTTCAAGTGATTCTCGTACCAAATCTTTTGCTTCCAAATTGGCATGTTTGTCTAAAGCTCTTGCTGCAGCAATAGCATAGTTACCGCCAGAACCAATCGCTGCTATTTTGCCATCTTCTGGTTCGACCACATCTCCTGTACCAGAGAGTATAAAAATATGTTCTTTATTTAATACTATCATCATCGCTTCAAGCTGACGAAGTTGCTTGTCTTTACGCCACATTTTAGAAAAACCAATGACTGATTTAAATAAATCACCTTTTTTTTCAGCAAGTATAGTCTCAAACATATCAAAAAGATTAAATGCATCTGCTGTACTTCCTGCAAAACCTGCTAAAACTTTACCTTCATAAAGTGTACGTATCTTTGTTGCATTCCCTTTAAGCACAGTATCGCCAAAGCTTACTTGCCCATCACCACCAATAACAGCTTTACCCTCTGCTTTATACCCAAGTATCGTTGTCGCATGAAACATTACACACCTACTACATTGACCCTAAGGGTAGCATGAATACCATGACCAAGTTTGATATCTATCTCATGAATCCCTTCAGATTTAAGTGCTTTTTTAAGATGGATATTCTTTTTATCCACCTCTATATGAAGCTGCTCTAAAATAGCACTAGCAATATCTCCATTACCTACTGAACCTTGAATACCTACAGGGGCTTTGGCTTTTTCTATTTTTACCTCTTTTTCTTCTAATGTTGCTTGTTCTGTTTCAAGACGCGCAAGTTCCTCTTTAAGATCTTGTGCCTCTTTTTCTTTCTGGGCTTGCCATGTTTCTATCACATCAGGTGTAGCCAATTTTGCCAATCCTTTGCCTATGAGAAAATTTTGACCATAACCGTCTTTTACTTCTTTAATCTCACCTGCTTTACCTAAAGCTTTTACATCTTTTACTAATAGTACTTTCATTATTTGCTCCTTATAATGGATAATATTGCTATGATTTTAACAAAATTTAACTAGACATTTGTTAAATATCCTTTAGAAACTATCTTTCTAAAGGATTGTCTGATCTTCTTTTTATTTTCTTTTCTTGTTCTTGTGAAATAGTGAGTTGAGTAAAGTTTACTTGCCCAGCTATAATACAACCTTTGCATCCTGGTTCACAATGATGATGAAGCTTAAGACACCACTCTTTGTCTTCTTCTTTTGTGCCTGTAAATTGGCATCCCCAACCACTTGCCATATTATTGCCTTATCTCAAAACCATCCGTGCGAAAGGTTACATCTTCTACAACTTCATAGTTTATATTTTTTACTTTTGAAAGTGGCGATCCTTCGTTAAGTATTTTCATAACACTTTCAAAGTCATCATCAAAAACCTCAGCAACAACCTCTACCGTGCCATCACTAAGATTTCGTATATACCCTTTAAACTGTTTCTTCATCATTGCTTGAGAGACAAATTTGCGATAATACACGCATTGTACCTCACCATAAATAATAAATCTATAGTACGCCATACTCATCCTTTAGGTTTTCTAAAAATTCTATCAGACGCTGGTTAAATAAAACCTCTTCTTCTTCCTCTTCTTCTATACACTCACTAAACTCTTTTAAAAGATTTATATCTATCTTTTGGGCAAAACGCTTGACCTCTTTGGTCTCCTTTTCGACCAAACGAATCAAATGCTCAAAATCCAATCCGTTGTTAGTGATAATTTTTTTATGATATTCATGGACAGTATCAATAAGTAACATAGCACGATCTATATCATCAGCATAAATACTATGTGCTACCTCTTTGAGTTTTTGTTTTTCACACTCAGAAATCTCACCATTTGCAGAGACAATCAACGTTAATAACTTCGCTCTATATTCCAAAGAACTGTTATGATGGACTAAAAATTCTCTAAACATTTTTATGATTCTACGTTTTAGTCTTTTTAACACAGCCATCCTTAACACTTTTTTAACAAAAGTATACTATAGTTTTACAAATTAAACAAAAATGATGCACTAGAGTGTCTATATATTCTCTAAGACAAGGCATTAATGTATCATTTCAATGACATCCAAAAGGCATATATTATGGGCAATATTGATCTAATAATCATACTCACCACAGCATTTTTAGGCTCCATAGGACACTGTGTTGGTATGTGTGGAGGGATTGTCATTGCCTACAGTTCCAATAAAATATCTCCCACCTCAACCTATATCTATCAAACATTCGCACACCTTGCATACAATTTTGGACGGGTAACAACCTATATGATTTTAGGTGCCATCTTTGGGGCCATTGGTCAAGTCATAGCCTTTACACCTACTGCCAAAGGAGTACTTTTTGTACTCACAGGAGTGCTTATGATATTGGCAGGACTCTCTTTACTTGGTAATCTCAAATTTTTAAATTCTGCAGAGTGGTCTGTTTCTAAATATCATTGGTATCAAAATGCTTTTAGAAAACTTATCGGTTCCAAACGTTATATGAGTTTTTATCTTTTAGGGATGTTAAATGGTATAATTCCGTGTGGATTGGTTTACTCTTTTGCTGTGTTTGCAGCAAGTACAGCAACGCCTCTAAAAGGTGCTTTAGTCATGGCTACATTTGGTTTAGCTACCATTCCTGCACTTTTCTTTTTGGGCTTTATTACAAAATTTTTGCAACGTGGATCACTACGAGATATCATGATGAAATTTGCAGCCTTTCTTGTACTCCTCTATGGTGTCTTCACACTCTATAAAGGCTATCAATTTATTGCTCACCCAGAACAGATGAAAGCCATGATGGACAAGATGCATCAAGAGAGTTTTGAAGAAAATACAACACTCATGGGTAAATTCAATGGGATGAAATGTGCACCAGGAAAGTGTGGTTAATCTAAGCTTGAAAGTGTTACAATAAAATAAATTCTAATATAATAAAAGGAAAAATAATGTCAAAAGTAGTTAAAGTCATCGAAGTTTTAGCACAATCAGATAAATCATGGGAAGATGCAGCCGCAGGTGCAGTAAGATCAGCAAGTAAAAGTATTAAGGGAATTAAATCTATCAATATTGTAAATATGAGTGCAAAAGTAGATGGAAACAAAATTACCAAATATAGAATTAATGCAAAGATTTCTTTCGTAGTTAAATAATCTTCTTTTTATGTAGGCAACTGCCTACACAAATACGCTATACTTTCATTATGAACTTTATAAAACATTATGCGTATACTCACACCCCACTCTCTTTTGATTTTAAACAAACCATAGAACGTTTTTTTGTAGAAGAGATACCTCTTTATACTTTTTCAGGTAAAGGAAACTATCTGATACTCAAAATCCAAAAAACTGACATGAGTACTTGGAAGCTTATTACCGTATTGGCAAAAGCCACAGGAGCAAACGAACGCGATATAGGCTACGCAGGACTTAAAGACAAAAATGCAACCTCTATTCAGTATATCTCTATACCAAAACAGTATGAAAAAGATATGTATAAAAACCTTACCACTGAACGTATAAAGATACTTGAACAGACTTACAACAAAACGCCTATTAAAATAGGGCATCTCAAAGGCAATCGTTTTTCTATTGTACTCCATCATATGCACCAAACAGATGCAAAGCATTTTGAGACAATCGCCAAAGAGATGCAAGAAAAAGGCATACCAAACTACTATGGCTATCAACGTTTTGGCGAAGATGCTCTCTCTTATCTACAAGGTAAAGAGATAGCACATTCTGGAAAAAAACTTAGAGGAAGCAAAGAGAAGCTTCTTGTTGCTGCTTATCAAAGTTATCTCTACAACACATGGTTATCTTCACGAATAAAAATCTCTAGTGTCATCCAAAATAAACCAATGCAAGAGGCAAGTTTACAATTGGACTACCCAAAAGAGTTGATTGAAGCACTTGCTAAACAAAAACCATTTTTCAAACTCTTTTTAGGAGACGTGATGATGCCATACCCCTATGGCAAAACAACATTTGCTTACGATATGCAAAATGCTTCTGAACACTTTTTCCAAAAAAAGCTCTCTCCTACAGGCTTACTTTGTGGACATCATGTCATCCGTGCTCAAAATGATGCCAGATACTTAGAAGAAGCATTTGATGATACAGAACTAAGTAGCCTAAAAGGAGACAGACGTTTTGCATGGATATGGCCAGAAGAGGTTAACAGCATCTATGATGCCAGTAAAAAAATGCTTACTGTGGATTTTTATTTACCTAAAGGCTCTTATGCTACGACCTTTTTAGAAGAGATTGGGAAATTTTCTCTCAAAGAGAAAAAAGAAGCACCTCAAAAAAAGTTTTATTAAGCAAATTTATTTTAAATTTAGATACATTTCGAAGTATGAACAGCAAATTGGTAAATAAAAAACTTCTTATTTTTGATCTTGACGGAACACTTATACACTCTGCCTTGGATTTGGCTATTTCTGTCAATCTTATGCTGGAAAAACTAGGGAAAAATCCTTTTAAAGAAGAGATAATTCATGGTTGGGTAGGCAATGGAGCACATACGCTTGTTTGGCGTGCTTTAAGTGGCAAAAAAGAAGTAGATACCACTCTGGACAAATCTTATCTTTCTGATGCACTCGCACTATTTTTAAAGCTGTATGAAAAAAATCTTTGTGTCGCTACAAAGCCCTATCCTCATGTAAAAGAGACACTTACTTCTTTAAAATCTAAAGGCTACAGGTTAAGTCTGGTGAGCAATAAACCTTTTCAATTTATTGAACCTATTTTAAAAAAACTCGCTTTAGATGGTTTTTTTGAAATCATCCTTGGTGGAGATAGCCTAGAGAAAAAGAAGCCAGATTCTCTACCACTGCTTTATGTCTGTAATACTTTAGGTATAGATATCACACAAAGTGTCATGATAGGAGATTCTAAAAATGATATACAAGCAGCCAATGCTTGTCAGATGGATTCTATTGCTGTCACATATGGATATAATTATGGAGAAGATATAGCCCTATATCATCCTAGCATTATCATCAATGATTTTAAAGATCTCATACACTAAATGGTGCAATAGGATGAACAGTCATATGATTTTTGTTGCATCATTTGGAATACAATATATCTAAAGTAAGGAGAGGGATAGAGGGATGTCAACGTTAAAAAATAACGCAAAAATAGCCATTATAGGGGGAGGTGTTTCTGGTGTTACTACAGCATTATATTTATCTCATTTAGGTTTTCATGTTACACTATTTGAGCAAGAAAAAAGTTTGGTTTGTGGGCCACCATTTTGCCATCTTCATGCAGGAGGAAATCTCTATCCAGATATCTCTGATGCCCAATGCGTGACACTTCTTAAACAATCAATAGACTTCTTACGTTTTTATCCTCATGTGGTTGATTATCGTCCTACTGTCATTGCATTGCCTACCTACTGCACAAATCATACTGCTAACCTATTGCCTCGTCTCAAGCTACTTCAAAAGACTTATGCAAAACTTATTGAAAAAGATAAGGCAAATGAAGTTTTGGGGAAAAGTGAAGAGTATTTTAAACTCTATAACCACGATACGCTCAAAAACTTGTCCAAGCAAACTACACCACAGCAACCTCAAAGTGCAGATGATTGGATGATACCTGTAGCCAAAGAGATTGCTTATGATAAAGTCCAATTCCCACTGATTTTGGTACAAGAATATGGACTTAATCTTTTTAGATTAGCTGCATCTGCTTCATTAGCCCTAGATACATTAGACAATGTCACGCTACATTATCAAAGCAAGGTCACAGATATCCATAAAAAAACAGATTCTTGGCAGATAGAGTACGAAATAAACAAAAAAATACACCATGAGACATTTGATTACCTCATCAATGCTGCGGGTTTTAGAACAGGGAAGATAGATGATATGATTGGTGTACCATGTGAGCGTATGGTTGAGTTTAAGGCAGCTTACATCAGCCATTGGGAGAAAGAAAAAAATACTTATTTCCCAGAAATTATTTTTCATGGAGAACGTGGCACACCTAAAGGTATGGGACAACTCACTCCCTACCCTCAAGGATATTTTCAGCTGCATGGTATGACAAAAGAGATTACTCTTTATGAAAATGGACTGGTTGCGAATACAAAACAGAGTTGCCAACCACAATTAGACAATGCATTTCTGACAAAAATAGAAAAAAATTGGACACAAAAAGAGACAAACACTCGCACACAAAATGCCATTGGACACTTAGCCACGTTTATCCCTTCGTTTGCTTCAGCTACAGTAGGTAGCAAACCTCTCTTTGGTGCACAGCAAATCCCTGGAGATGATCCTACTTTACGTGTAGCAGAAGTTACTTTTCCTGCTACACGCTATGCACGTTGTGAGATAGTCAAAGTCTCGTCTGTACTCGACATGGTTGAAGCGATTACAAAAAATCTTATGAATTTGGATAATAACACTACGACACCAATCAAACCAAGCAACATAAAATGTTTTGAAGCCATCAAAGAGAGTGAGATTGATGCTTATGCTAAAAGACTTTGTACATTGCGTGAATATCCCATATCTTTAGGCAAAAGAAATATAAAGAAAAATCCATCAACTCCTAAAAATGATGACTTTGACATATAAAACGTTGCGTGTTTTGTGTCACGTTTGCAAAAAGTGTTAAAGGTGTATTTGTCTTTTTTGCTATTTGCATGATCTCACGATAATGTCTTTTTGGAAAACCAATAAGCATTTCATACTCTTCTCCACTTAGTCCTACATCATCTTCTATGGTTTGTAATAAAGTAAATCCATAGTTATTTATGTCTAATAACTTATTGGTATCACAATACAATCCATCTGAAATATCCATACCCACATGTAAATACTCTCTTGCTTGGCTAATAAAATCTGCTCGTAATGTAGGGGTATAAAAACGTGAATTTTCTGCTATTTCTTCACCTCTAAAAAGTTTCTCTAAATCACGTTTACTTTCACCCAACACACCAGTATATGCCAAATAATCATCCTCTTTTAATCCTCTACGTAAAAGTGGATTTTGACTTTTAGAGATAATAGTGATACTTAAATGTAATTTATCTCCTCCTATGGTATCTCCACCTATAATTTCGCATCCATACTCTTTGGCTGTCTCTTCCATGCTTTTACTTAGTATCTCTATCTCTTCATAAGTAAATTGGGGAGGAAGAGAAACACTTACGAGTGCATATTGGGGTTGTGCATTCATCGCAATAGCATCAGAAAGATTGACAAGCATGGCTTTTCGTCCTATCTGTGCTACACTCATCCATTCTCTCTCAAAATGCACTCCCTCAAAAAAGGCATCCATACTATAAAGGGTATCTCCTACAATAGCAGCATCATCGCCTATATAATCAGAATGTAGTCTATCTATCAGGTATTGTTCTTTATCTATTTGCATGGAAAATTGTAGCATAAAAATACTTCTTCTCTTTGAGATAGATGACACAACCAACTAAACCTAGCACTTTTTAATGTATACTTACATATGGCAAAGAAAAAGAAAAAATACCTTATAAAACTGAACAATAAAATACGTAATCACTTCAATGGACTACCTTTTGATGAAGGTATAGCAACACTTGATGATCAGAAGCTTATGGAACTCATGATGCTTCTTGAGATTACTATGCCTTCTTATGGTCGTGAAGAGATGCTGCGTATGATTAGACGTACATGGAGCGAAGAAGGTGCTAGTACCCGTGAGATCATTGTATCGTATCTTACACAAAGCTACAAAGCCACACACCATGAAAAACGTAAAAAACCTCCTTTAGATAAAGTCGAAAAAATACTTATGCTTCTTGATGATATAGCACATACAAAAGAGGAAGAAAATCTTATTTTAAATGCTTTTATAGATGCAAAAAACAACAAAATAACTGAAGAAAAAATTGTAAATAAGCTTGTCTATGAACGGATGAAAAATCGTTTACATACCATAGAAAAATCTTTAGATGTAGAGTTTAATACACTCAACGAAATGGAGTTTTACAATAGTTTTACTTTTGCTTTACAAAAGTTAGATTTTAATAAATTACTTTTATGCAAAACAGAACCATTGATACTTGATGCGCTTTGGGAAAAAAATGATGAAGAAATCCTTACAAAACTTCATCAGATTAAAGAAGAGACTATCAAGAAAAAAGAGCAAGAATTAAATGAATTTTTGGAGTATTTAAATACTAACAATCATCCCTATTTAAGGGAAATAAACCTCTATGAATCACTTAAACAAATGCCTCCAGAATCTCACTTTTATCATGCTCCTATATCTTTTAATATCATTGAAACAATATTAACAAATATAAGCAACAAATATAAGCTCTTTGAAAGCAGTGATCATTTTATAATTGAGAAAGAAAAAATGTATGATCTCTTTGGTACAATGCTTTACTACAACACCTCTGTTAGCTATGAAAAAACATATATTTATAACCTCATATGGCGAGGTGAAGAGCCACCCATAAAAGAAGATATCAACAGAGTCAATGATGACCTTATTGCACACTTCAAAGTCTCTTTAGATGATGTACTCTCCCAAATGCAAGAGATGAGCATGAAACTAGACATAGAAGATATCACACTACATGAATTTATCGTACGGTTTGTAGAGCCACAAATACGATCTTCTATGACACTCAAATTTAAAGAAAAAAGTAAACGTCGGATACTTTTTCATTTTTCTGACTATATCAAACCTTTACTCGCCAAACAAAAACGTGAAGAGTTGTTAGCAAAAACCATTCGTGATTTTAAAAATCTTTTTCCTTTGGCACGTCAGTTGAAACGTCACATTATTTTTCATGTAGGTCCTACAAACTCAGGCAAGACTTACGCGGCACTCAAAACACTCAAAATGGCTACCACAGGTTATTATCTCGCTCCTTTACGTTTACTTGCACTTGAAGGCTATGAAGATTTAAAAAAAGCTGATATACATGCTTCTCTTATTACAGGAGAAGAAGAGATTATAGATGAAGAATCTACACATATCTCTTCTACCATTGAGATGATGAATGCCTCTGTTGAAGTCGATGTCTGTGTCATCGATGAAATACAGATGATTAGTGATCGTGACCGTGGTTGGGCATGGGCAAATGCACTTATTGGGGCTCCAGCAAAAAAAGTGATTCTTACGGGTTCATCAAATGCCTTACATGCAGTCAAAGCACTCTGTGAATATTTAGAAGAACCCTTAGAAGTCATAGCATTTGAACGCAAAAATGAATTAAGTATGATGCAAACACCCACATCTATTAAAAAAATAGAGCCACAAACTGCTGTAGTGGCCTTTAGTAGACGTGATGTACTCTCACTCAAACAACAGCTCTCAGAACGTTATTCTGTCTCTGTAGTTTATGGCAATCTCTCTCCAGAAGTAAGAAGAGAAGAAGCAAAACGTTTTAGAGAAGGCAAAAGCCAAATACTTGTGGCCACAGATGCCATAGCCATGGGACTTAATCTTCCTATTAAAACCCTACTCTTTTCTAAAGACAATAAATTTGATGGCTTACGTCGTCGTGAACTCTTACCTGAAGAGGTATTGCAAATCGCAGGACGTGCAGGGCGTTACGGCTTTGAAGAAAAGGGTTATGTCGGTGCGTTAGAAGAGAGCGCTCTTGCCAATATCGCTTCTGCTTTTTATACCCCTTTGGTTGATTTGAAATTGCCTGTATCTGTGATGGCTAGTTTAGAACATGTGATGCTTATAGGTGAAATACTAGAAACAGAAGATATGCGTACTATACTCGAATTTTTTGCAGACAATATGGAGTTTGAAGGTCCTTTTAGGGCAGCAAATATTGACTCTATGTTAGAGATAGCAACCATTGTTGATGAATACCATTTAGATTTAAAAACACGTTTCTATCTTAGCTGTGCGCCTGCTAGTATAAGCTCTCCTTACATCGAGTCTGTATTTCATCGTTATGTCAAACAAATAGAAGCTGGAGGGGAAGTACGCTATATTCCTCCTCGTGATCTTCCAGCCTTTGCACAAACCAATGATATGTTACTCAATGCAGAAGATAGAGTACGTGAGATATCTCTTTATTTGTGGCTAAGTTTTAAATTTCCTGATATTTTTAAAGATACCCAAGAAGCACTCAAAGCAAGAGTAAGACTCAACAGTTATATAGAAAACTCGTTGCGACAAGGACACTTTACAAAACAATGTCGCAAATGTGGAAAAGTGTTAGACTTCTCTTACCGTTTTAGTATTTGTGACCATTGTCATACAAAGGGAAAACAAGGCAATCGTGGTTCACAAGGTGGGTATAGAGGACGCAGAAAAAGAAGATAGATTTAGATTGTAGTGTGTTTGCATCTCTTAAAAAGAGGTGCAAACACTACGTTTGTTTTTAGTTTGTTTCTTGTTTTAGTTTGTTTCTTGGTCTACAATTTTATTTTTACTAATCCAAGGCATCATTTCACGAAGTTTATTCCCTGTTTTTGTAATAAGAAGCTCTTGGTCATTTGCACGTTCTGCATTCATTCTAGGGTATCCTGCTTGACCTTCTAAGATGAAATCTTTTGCAAATTTACCATCTTGAATTTCTGTTAAGATATCTTTCATTGCTTGTTTTGATTCTGCATTGATAACTCTTTTACCACTTACATAATCACCATACTCAGCTGTATTGGAGATAGAGTATCTCATATCTGCAATTCCACCCTCAAACATAAGGTCAACAATCAGTTTCAACTCATGAAGACACTCAAAGTATGCAAGTTCTGGTGCATATCCTGCATCTGTAAGTGTTTCAAACCCTGCTTGTACCAGTGCCGATGCACCACCACAAAGTACTGCTTGTTCACCAAAAAGATCCGTCTCTGTCTCATCTTTAAAAGTAGTTTCTATAATCGCTGTTCTACCACCACCAATGGCTGAAGCATAAGAAAGTGCCAAAGCTTTGGTCTCTCCACTTGGGTCTTGCCCTATAGCAATAAGATCTGGAATTCCCCCACCTCTTACAAATTCAGAACGTACCGTATGTCCTGGTGCTTTTGGAGCAATCATAGTAACATTGATATCTTTTCTTGGATTGATTCTTCCATAGTGAATATTAAACCCATGCCCAAATGCAATCGTTGCACCCTCTTTAAGGTTTGGCTCAATTTCATTTTCATAAATTCTTTTTTGATCTTCATCTGGAAGAAGAATCATAACAACATCAGCTTTAGCTGTGGCTTCTGCAACAGTCAGTACTTCAAATTTTTTGGCTACTGCCTTATCCCATGATGCACCATCTTTTCTTACACCAATCACAACATTGACACCAGAATCTCTAAGGTTTTCTGCATGTGCATGTCCTTGACTTCCAAAACCAATCATCGCAACTGTTTTTGATTTGATGATATTGATATCACAATCTTTATCATAGTATACATTTAAATTTGACATAGGTTATCCTTCAGATATTTATAATTTTTGACGTAAAGAAACCATCACACTTTGTGACCAATCCCTTTTTGTTTTCGCGATTATATCGAATTCTTTCTTATTATGCTATAATTTATCACATTATGTAAAGGAGTCTTAATGATTGAATTGGTAAATCAAAGTGTCCTGTGGTGGCATTGGATTGTTTTTGGTATTGTGCTACTAATTTTGGAGATGATGACAGGTACTTTTTTTATGCTTGGTTTGGGTCTTTCTGCTGTTATTGTAGGTATTATCGCTTATTTTACACCCCTCTCTTTTAGTACAGAACTCATTTTGTGGATAGTACTCTCTATACTGGCTATACTCGCTTGGGTCAAATGGATAAAAGACAAATCCATAAGCAATAGCGGACAATCAAACTACACACTAGATACCTTAGGTACTGTCTCAGAGAAGATACAACCCAATCATAGAGGCAAAGTCATTTTTGATGCTCCTGTACTTGGAAATACCTCTTGGCATGCCAGTGCCAAAGTACCCATAGAAAAAGAGACACGCATCGAGATTGTACAAATCAATGGTCAACTTATAGAAGTTAAACCTATTCAATAAAAAAGGATTACATATATGGAAACATTAAATATTGCTATTATTTTAGTCGTACTGCTCATTGTCACATTTTATAAGGGCATCAATATCGTCCCACAAGGCGAAGAGTGGGTTGTAGAACGTTTAGGAAAATACTCACGTACCCTGCATCCTGGACTCAATTTAATTATTCCTTATATTGAGAGCATACGCCAACGTATCTCTACTAGAGATATTATCTTAGATATTCCTCAGCAAGAAGTGATTACAAAAGATAATGCGGTGATTACTACCAATGCAGTTACGTTTATACGCGTTACCAATCCTAGAGATGCTATCTATGGCGTAGAAAACTTTAAATTTGCTATTCAACAACTTGTCATGACAACCTTACGTTCTATATTGGGTGAGATGAGCCTCGATGAAGCACTTTCAAACCGAGAAACCATCAAAACAAGACTCAAAGACCAAATTGTCGATGATGTAGCAGATTGGGGAGTTACTGTAAAATCTGTAGAGATACAAGACATCTCACCCTCATCTTCTATGCAAGATTCTATGGAACGTCAAGCTGCAGCAGAACGTGAAAGAAGAGCTATTGAAACCACAGCAGAAGGAAACAAAAATGCTGCCATCTTAGAAGCAGATGGTAAACTAGCCGCTGCAGAACGTGAAGCCAAAGCGCAAATCACCCTAGCCAATGCCTCAGCCCAAGCCATTAAAATGATAAGTGAAAATATCCAAGACAAAGAACTTCCTGCCATGTTTCTCTTAGGTGATCGATATATCAATTCACTTGAAAAAATGAGCCAAAGCAAAAACGCCAAATTTGTCATCTATCCTGCTGATTTGCAAGGTGCAGTAAAAGGTATGCTAGGGAACGTGTTTAAGAAGTAAAAATATAACGTTTAATAAATGACTATTCTTTGTCATTTATTAGATTTACAAAAATTTTTGTTATTCTTACTAAATCCTCCAAGCTTCAAACCATTTTCTATTTTCCACTACATTACTTAAAAAAATGTTGATAATCTTTTACCACAGGCCAATTACCACCCCATTTCCAACCATATTTTTTAAATATTTTTGTTGCTTTATCGTTTTTAAGCAGTATGGCTTTATCGGCGTAGGTATGTTTTTTATGTGTACGTTTTCTATATTTTTGTGATGCTTTATGTGCAATGTGACCTGTACGTGAAATATAGGGGTTTTCTATAGAGTTTAGGTCTATGGCTTTACCATAAGAGTGTTTTGACCAATTTTTGCTTCCTGTTGCCCTACGACAATTAAATGCTGAAGTATTGTCTGCTTCTATAGATTGCCAATCATCTCCTTTGTATGCTGAGATTAGTTTCATGGTATGGATAGGGTAACCTATTGCATAGAGTTCATTAAAAATATGCACCACTTCTTTTGCCACACTCTTGTGTACTATCATCTCTCCCAAAGAGGTTTTTCCTTGAAAGTTCAAATATTTTAACTGTAAGTAACGCAAATTCTCTAAAGGAACAGGACAGCCTTTTTTCCAAGAATTTCCTTGTATCATACGTTGTTTTAGAGCTGTTGTTATGGGTGAAATGGCTGTTATATTTTCAGCCAAAACATTATAGGTCAGTAGTAAAGTTATCATTATTATTTTAAACATAAAAAGAGTATACCATATCCTTTATATTACATCGTATGGAGTTAAATATTTTTCGTTTGGGTTTACTATTGATTTACATTATTTTATTACAATTAAATCAAATCAAAATGATGCAATCCTCCAAAAATTTTGCAATTTTAATAACATAATTTGGCATAGGCATTACGCTAATTAGCATCATGCACTATCTTTTCTAAAGGAAAAATATAATGGAACAATTTAAAACATATGCCTTAATGACAGGACTTACCCTGCTTTTTATATGGTTTGGCAATATGATAGCCGGTGAGATGGGTATGGTTATGGCTTTTCTTGCGGCAGCTGGAATGAATTTTTATGCTTATTATTATAGTGATAAACAGGTACTTAAGCACTACAATGCTATCGCAGTAACACCAAAAGATGCAAAAGGTTTATACGATATTGTCTTTAGGCTTACAGAAGAGGCTGATTTACCTATGCCAGCACTCTACATTATTCCCGATGCGCAACCCAATGCTTTTGCAACAGGACGCAACTATGAACATGCTGCTGTCGCTGTGACTGAGGGACTTTTAAACCTTCTAAATGAAAACGAAATAGAGGCTGTAATCGCGCACGAGCTTAGCCATATCAAGCGCTATGATATGCTTATTGGAACCGTGGCTGCCACCATTGCAGGAGCCATTGCCACACTTGCAAATATGGCTATGTTTACAGGAGGATTAAGCAGT
>QNZW01000112.1 GCA_003978375.1 Sulfurovum sp. | reverse complement strand
CACTTTAAGAGGATTATCATAAATAAACCCTCCAACTCTTCCCATAAATGTTTCTAGTTTTTCATACATTGATTTCCTTTGTTTATCAAATAATTAATTTCATATTATATCAAGATATCTTGATACAATAATTATTGTGCTATTTTTTTAACCGATTTAAATATTTTATCTGCTTGTTTTATCTTTGTTTGATGATAATTTCGTACTTCATCTTTTTTGGCTAAATCACGATGGGTTTCAAATGCCAAAAAGGGCATCTGTTTATCTGTATATAAATCAATAATTTCTACTTTGTCTCCTTTTTTCTCTTTTTCTGTTTGGTATATATTTGCTATAGCTTTAGTAAGATTTGTACTACTTGGATGTGCTGTGATGATTAATATTTGATTCATTTGCTATCCTTTGTATTTTTTAATGTATCGGCATAATTCTTTTTTCTATCTGCAACGCAAAGCAACGCAGGTAAAAAGAATAAATCTATAATAAGTGCGATTACCAATGCTACAGCAGTCACTACACCAAAGTTTTGGTTGGGTGTAAATGTTGAAAAAACAAACATTGAGAACGACAAACTTAAAATAATTGTTGTAAAAAGTATAGCACGTCCAGCATAATGCAACACTTCATCAAAAGTCTCAGCCATGCTCAGTCCTCGTTTTCTTGCATCAAAATATTTGATTAAATAATGAATGGTATCATCGACTGCAACACCAATAATGATAGCCCCAGCAATAGCCACACCCATATCTATGGTCAAGCCCAACCAACCCATCATACCAATGACCAACACAACAGGAAGAATATTGGGCAAAAGCAGTATCCAAAGTATTTTTACTCTTTTAAATATAAACATCATCATCAAAGAGACTATCAATATCGTCAAAGAAAGCGAATAAATCAAGGTATTGGTAATGTCTTTTTGCATAGAGGCATACATGGCTGTTTGTCCCGTAATCGTCATAGCATATGGTGTTTTTGCCCACCACTGTTTGGCAAAGTTTATCATCGCTAAATCTTTAGAGGTATCTACAATATTTGTAAGTACCGTCACACGTAATTTACGTTGATCAAAATCCATTTTATCTGTAATCTCCATCCCCTGAGGTAAGCCCAAGGAGTAGAGCAGCAGATACTGTGCAATAAGATTTTTATTTTCAGGAATGACTTCTTTGTTGTCCATAATCTTATTGTACCTTTTTATAATATCAAGCAGTGATCCAACATAACGTACATCTTTGGGAAACGTTTGTTTGTATATTTCACCAAACTGTTCTACTGTCTTTAAAAACTTTGGATCTTTAATGCCATCTGTTTTACCACTATCAACGATAACTGCATACGACATTGATCCTGTCAAGTTATCCATAGTAAACTCTGAAGATTTGCGTATTTCTACCTCAGGGGCAAAGTACCGAATAGTATTTGAGTCTACTTTTACAAATTTTAACCCTATCCCCAAAACAACCACAATCAATAAAAAACCATAAATAATTTTTTTGGCATTGCGTACAATAAATGCACCATATCCATGTGCATTTAAGGGTTGTTTTTTAGCATTGATATGTTTCACAGGTTTCTTAAGCAAAAAGAGCACCGCAGGCATCCACACCACAGAGATAACAAATGCCAACACAGCTCCACTTGCAGTGGCTATGCCCAAAGTAGCCACAGGTACTACTTTAGAAATGGCTAAAGTAGCAAACCCTATCGTTGTGGTTAAAGAGGTAAGTAAAATAGGCAAAAAGTTTTTTTGTATACTGTCATACACCGCTTGTCTATTTTCTGTCCCTTCTTTTTTTCTTAGTAACCATACAGAATAAATATGCACTGCATCTGCAATACCAATCGCGACAATAAATACAGGAATATTGGCTGTAAAATTATTGAGTTTATAGCCAAGCAATACCTGCACAGCCAAAACAGAAATAAATGTGAAAAGTACCACAGCTATCGGTATGAATGCACCACTAATTTGTCTAAAAAGCATAAAAAGAAGTATCATTACAGTAAAAAGAAGCAAAGGAGTAAACGTCATCGCATCTTTTCCTGCAATCTCTACAAAAGCTTGTGTCATAGGTGGTCCACCATTGAGCCAATATTTATATCCTGTTCTTTTTGCTTCTGGATCTATGATTGCATGGACATTTTTCATCACCTCTTCTGAGATGTCACCATTTTCATTGGCATCTGGCTCAAGTCTTGCAAAGATCATCGTGGTCGTGCCATCTTTAGAAAGAAAACTATCTACAATAATAGTATCTTTTAACGCTATCTCTTTACGCTCTGCCAAATATTTGGGAGTAGCCTTAGATAAATCTTCTACAATAAAATCATCAACCAGCACATCATCTGGTTTATTGGCTTGGGCATGGACATACTGATAATTGGTAATACTATCTACCCTATCGATATGGGGCATCTCCCACATTGCCTCCGTAATGCGTTGTATACTCGCCAATGCTTTTGTATTGAAAATACCATTTTTGTCTTTTATGACAATAGTAATCCCATCATCATTGGAAAACTGTTCACGAAATGCATCATAATCAGTCAATGTTTTAGAGTCTTTCTCAAACCAAATACGATAACTTCCATCTATCTCTAAATGTTTTAAATTCATAGCCAATACAATGACAACCAATGGCACAAATAAAGTAATAAACCACCTTAATCTATAGATAATATTCATATACTTTTTCATATGCCTAATTCTCCTGTATAAATTGTTTGAGTGCTTCTATGTAGGTCACAAAAGCATCTCTGCCTACAGAGCTAATCTTAATCACCGTTTTAGGACGTTTTCCCTCAAATGTTTTTTCAATTATAATATACTCTTTTTTTTCTAATTTACTTAAGTGTGAAGAGAGATTACCATCGGTTACATCTAAAGCCTCTTTAAGTGCCTTAAAAGGTAGCTCATCATTGGCGATGAGCAGTGAGACTAATTTAGAGCGAATACTCTGATGCAAAAGAGGGTCAAACATATTTTTTTACTTTTCATCTTTTATCTGTTGCCATGCCACAATTGCTGGCATTACGCTTAGCCCTAATATCACAAATATCTGTACAACACTCAGATACGTACCCGTAGTACCCTCTAAAGTACGATCTATATACCCAATTACTAAAAGTACCACTGATGCCAACATATTAAACCGTGCCATTTGGCTAAAACGTTGTATATTGAGTACAAACCCTACAGAAAAATACCCCATAGACACCATAAACAACCAAGTAAGAAACATAGGAACATATAGCTGATATGCAGCAAATATGGCTGAGATAGCAATAAGAAATAAAGAGAGAAAAATAAAACTTGTCACAATAAATTTTTGTCTTCTTGTGCACTCCTCTATGTCATAAGTTTGATTTACTTTTTTTGTCATAATCCCTTCTAGTACAAATCCTGTAGTAATCAAAAATATGCTTACTAGTGTACCTTGTAAAATACTTGCTTCATACATCGGTATCATAATAGAGACTAAAATAATAGCAATGATTGCCCAAACATACGTTACATAATAATTATATGGAAAAAAGGTTTGTTTATCTACTAAGTGATTTTTGATTGCACTTATCTGACGTAAGGCTTCTTCTTTTTCTTCTAGCATTTTTATTCCTCAAAGTACTTTGTATTGCAAAGTATATGATATCTTAGCTTAAGAGAACCTCTAATACTTATACTAATTGCTTGGCTATTTGCTTGGCTACGCTGTCCATCTCTTCTTTTGTATCAAATACAAATGTATGTTTTTCTTCATTGTCTAAATGCACAAAAATCCCATATCCTACGATTTTAATCTCTTTGCCTTTTGCTTCAACTTCTATCCATTCTAAGCTTACTTGTGTTGTCTCATCTTTGTATCCTGTTTCTATTATCGCTGCTGGATAGAGTTGTTTTATCTCTTTTGTCTCAAACTCTTTATCTTCTATTGTGATTATCATAAAGCGATTATAGTATAATTGTTTAAATTTTAACCCGAATGAGACAAGGGCACCTCCAACAACCCTAAATACTCATCATGGATTTAAAAAAGATACCAAAAGGATATAATACTATGACATTAAAAGAACAAATCAAATCTGACATTAAAGATGCTATGCGATCAAAAGATACCGCCAAAAGAGATACACTTCGAAACATTCAAACCTCTATTAAACAAATAGAAGTTGATGAACGCAAAGAGGTAAATGATGCAGAGGTAGAAGCTATCATTATGAAGTACCTTAAGCAAAGAGAAGATGCAAAATCCCAATTTAAAGAGGCAGGACGAGAGGATCTTGTCACCAAAGAAGAAAATGAAATTACTATTATTAAAACCTATCTTCCTGAACCTATGGACGATACCGAACTAGAAAACACACTAAAAGATATTATAACTTCTGTGGATGCGAAGGGCATGAAGGACATGGGCAAAATCATGGGCAAAGCAAAAACAGTCATAGGAAGTCGCGCAGACGGTGGACGCATTAACCAAATGGTCAAAAAATTATTGGGATAATACTCTTTGTATAAACAATAGACTACACATCCCCATACTTCAAAGTTTTAATTGCTTTGGTGATGTCGTTTTGTTTCATGAAGTGTTCGCCTACTAAGAAGGCATCTGCACCTATGTTGGAGAGTTCTATTAGTGTTTGGTGGTCATTGATTCCAGACTCGGCTACGATGATTTTGCCTTGTGGGATCAAAGGGATAAGCTTTTCACTTAGGTGCATATCCATCTCAAATGTTTCTAGGTTTCGGTGATTGATTCCTATAATCTCTGCACCTGCAAAAATAGCTTTGATAAGGTCTGTTTTGTTATGTACTTCCACCAATACATCAAGACCCAAATGTCGTGCATATTCATAGAGCATTTTAAGTTCTTTACGACTCAATGCCATTGCAATAAGTAAAATATAATCTGCCCCAAAAGCCAACGCTTCAAGAATTTGATACTTATCTACAATAAAATCTTTTCTAAGCAGAGGAAGGCTCACATAGCGACGTACCATACCCAAGTACTCTTTGTCTCCTTGAAAAAAATGTGGTTCTGTAAGAATTGAGAGCGAATCTGCTCCACCTTTTTCATAGGCTTGTGCAATCGTTACTGGGTCAAAATCTTCTCGAATGACACCTTTACTGGGACTTGCTTTTTTTACCTCAGCAATAATACGATAAGGATTTTCTTTGGTTGCACGTAAGGCGGTTTTTACATCTTTTGGGACAAAAGGATTAAATGAAAGTGAACGCCCTAACCATGCTTCAGGATATTCTATTTTTCTTTTTTCTAAATCTGCTTTTGTTTTTTTGATAATTTCATCTAATATCTGTGCCATAATTGCTTCCATACCTCATCTATGATTTGCGATATTATATCTAAAGGTACATATTATTTACACTGTTTAATCGCATTCCAATGCTCAACAATCTCTTGCTCATCTAAACCTTCTGCATCTACCACACGTTTCATAAATGTATAAGCTTTTTTACACGCGTGTTTTTTATAATATCCCCACGCCAAAGAGTCCAAATAATATGTATTGTCTGGTTGCTGTACCAAAGCGTCTTTTATGATTTTAATACCTTTATCTATATCAATATTTTTATCTATAAGTGTATAGCCATAATAGTTCAAATAGATACTGTCATCTACGCCTAATGCTAAAGCCTTATCAAACAAAGAGCTAACCTTTTCAATCATCTCTTTATTGTTTTTGTCATCTGCTTTTTCAAACAACAAAACACCCTTTTCTGCTAACCATTTGGCATTTTTATCGCTTTTATATCTACGGTTTACAAATACCAATGCTTTATCAAACTGCTTTTTACTCTTATAGAGTTCATATAACATATCATCATCAGCTTTGTATTTTTCTAAAAATGTTATGGCACCTGATAAATCTCTTTTATACGCATAAATATCTATAATTTTAGAAAGAATTTTTTCATCTTTGTTGTGCTGATAAAGCAGTTTATAGGTATCTAACAAACCATCAATATTTTTTTCTTTTCCATACAATACTAATAATTTTTTCAATACTTCATTGCTATATACATTCATACGAATATGGGTTTCAAGAAGCTGTATCGCACGTGTTCTTTCTTCTGTATATTCATCCATAATATTAACCATACGAAGCAAGACATCTTCTTTTGGGTTTGCTTCATAGACTTTACTTAGTAGACTTAATGCCCTTTTAAACTCACCTGTATAAAGAAAAGGATTTGAAGCAAGTTCTAAATCCGTTGGTGCAGAAGAACGTTCAATCAAGTATTCTGCTTGTGTTTTTGCCAAATTTACTTGATTTGAGGTAAGATACAAAGGAATAAGCAAACGCTTTACCTGTAAAGCATTGGGGTGCACTGCATCCCAAGCTTTTAGCTTTTGTATACTCTCATCAAGATGTGTTCTTCCTAGCAAAGAAGCTGTGGCTTCCTTAAACAAATACACTTCAGCCTGTGTTGTATCAAAAAGTTTTGCATAAATTTGGCGTGCATTTTCATAAGATTGATATTCATCATAAAATAATCCTCTAATAATAAGTTCATCATCAGAAATCACCATAATCTCTTTGGAAATACCTAAAGAAAACAGTGTAATAAAAACTAAAATTAAACGATGCCAGGACACTCTTTTCTTACCTCTTCTTCATTATTTTTAAACTGCTCCCAAAAAGGAAATGTACGACATTGACGTGGTCGTACTGCATAAACTGTACATTGTTGTATGGTTTCATCAAAAAACACACAAGCAAAATTGTCAGGTGCAAGTTGTTTTTCCTTTAGCGAATAACGATGCTTCACTTTTCGTAAATACATTGTAGCAAAATCTTCTATACTAAGGTTAACAAAACGTGCCATCTGTTTTATCTCCTCGTATTTTATCCATATATAACCACTCTCTCCCGTACAACAATGTCCACCACACGCTACACATGCACTAGGTGTAAACTTATACTCATATCCCTCTTGCGAAATTACATCTTCATTACTCTGCACGTATCATTTCCTTTAACCCTATAAAATTCACATGGGCATAAAATATGATTGATTATACTCTTATCCTTCTTATCAAAAAATAATCTTTGCATAAAATCTTTTAAAGTCGATGTCGTGATATTGCAAATCCCCATAGATACTTACTTTATAAAAATATTTATTTCCTTTTACATTGTTCTAAAAATAGGCATGTCGCGAAATGGATAGATTCACAATTATTATTATGCTATATTGCAAAAAATAATTACACTAGCAAATTAAAGGGGATTGCAAAATTATGAAAAACCATATAGAAAAACTTATCCAAAAAATCTCTAGCGAAATCACAAAAAATAGAAAAAGACTTATGTTCTTTGGCATCATCTCTGTCATATTTGGTCTTATTGGTGTATTTATGAGTAGTACTATGACGATTATTTCTGTTTTTACTTTTGGGGTTTTTGTTACTATTGCAGGTATTCTTTTTATGATAGAAACATTTTTAGAACCTCAATGGAAAGGTAAATTCCCCCATATGCTTTTGTCTATTGTCTATGTTATAGGAGGGATTATTATGATGATATATCCTCAAGAAAGTGCTATATGGTTTACATTCTTTATTGCTGGGTTTCTTATTGCTATTGGGGTGATTCGTATCATTGCAGGATTTAAATACAAAGAGACTATAGACAAATGGATATGGGTTGTTTTTTCTGGTACTTTAAATATTCTTTTAGGGGTATTAATCTATATGCAATGGCCTGAATCTGGTAAATGGGTGATTGGTCTATTTATCTCTATTGATTTAATGATACAAGGAGTTATCTTTATCGTTTTATCTCGTACAATATTCAAAAACCTTGACAATCCTTTAAAAAAACAAACCATCTCATAAAAATTATTTGTCTTAAACACAATCATGCGTATTTTTATATCTCTCTTTTGATACAATTAGCGTATGAAAATTAAAAATATCCAAACCCATACACTTAAAGCTGCGTTAAAACATCCTTTTATTACTTCATTAAGACGGGTAGATGCCTTAGAAGATTTAGTGGTCACTATTGAGTGTGATGATGGTACTATAGGCTTAGGCGAAGGTGCACCCACTCCTGTAATAACAGGAGAGACCATTGGCTCTATGGTAGCTACTATTGAGTATATCAAACCTCACCTTATCGGTAAAGACTTAGAAGATTTTGACACTATTCTTACACTTGTGCATACACTTATTCTCAAAAATACTACAGCCAAATCTGCTCTTGAGATTGCACTCTATGACCTCAAAGCAAAATCACAAAACCTTCCTTTATATCGTATGTTAGGTGGCACACAAACCCAATTTACTACCGACATTACTATTAGTATGGGCGATATAGATACGATGATACAAGCATGTTACGATGCTGTAGCCTTAGGCTACGATACACTCAAAATCAAAATAGGTGATGATCCTACAAAAGACGCAGAGCGTATTATAGCTATTCATCAAGCATTAGATAAAGATATTACACTCAGACTCGATGCCAATCAAGGATGGAGTGCCAAACAAAGTGTAACACTGCTTCATACACTAGAAAACCAAGACATTATTGCAGCATTTATAGAACAGCCTGTAGCTGCAGATGATATAGAAGGATTGAAATATATAAAACAAAGGGTGCAAACACCTGTACTGGCTGATGAGAGTATTTTTAGTCTCAAAGATGCCAGAGTGTTGCTTGAGATGCAAGCGATTGACTATGTCAATATCAAACTTGCAAAAACAGCAGGTATTACACACGCTTTAAAACTTGCCGATCTCTCTCAATCATTTGGTGTACAATGTATGATTGGGTGTATGCTAGAAGGCCCCATTAGTGTCGCAGCTGGTGTACATGTGGCTTCGGCAAAAGCCGATATTATCACTATGCTAGATCTTGATGCAGTTAGTCTTTTGAAATCCCACCCCTTAAAGAGTGAAGTTCTCTTTAATGAGAGTGAGATTATACTAAGCGATGTGGCTGGTTTAGGCTTAGCGTATTAGTACGGTAATACATGTAATAAAAACTTAAGATTTAGGTGTAATTGTCTCTACAATTTTACCATCTTTCAAATCGAAAGTAACACTTGAACCTTCGACTATTTTATCTTCAAGAATGAGTTCAGCCAATCTGTCTTCTATCTGATCATGCAGTGCACGTTTTAATGGTCTAGCACCATACACAGGGTCAAACCCTGCTTCAGCGATATAGGCTTTTGCATTTTCTGTCATATCGATGGCAATATCATATGTGGCCAATTTTTTCTGAATATCTTTAAAGAGTATATCCACAATACTGGTAATGGCTTCTAAATCTAATGGATTAAAGATAACTTGTTCATCTAGTCTGTTCAAAAACTCTGGTTTAAAATGTTTTTTAAGCTCTGCTTCTACAGCCTCTCTTCTCTCTTCTGTATCTCTGTATTCCATAATCTTATCTGAAGCAATATTTGATGTCATAATAATAATGGTATTTTTAAAATCAACAGTAACCCCTTTATTGTCTGTTAATCTTCCATCATCAAGTACCTGTAAAAGTATGTTAAACACATCAGGATGTGCTTTTTCTATCTCATCAAACAATATCACAGAATAGGGTTTACGACGCACTGCTTCTGTGAGCTGTCCACCCTCATCGTATCCTACATATCCTGGAGGTGCACCCACAAGACGTGATGCTGCATGTTTTTCCATATATTCACTCATATCTATACGTATAAGAGATTTTTCTGAATCAAACAAAAACTTAGCCAATGTCTTCGCTACTTGTGTTTTACCTACACCAGTAGGCCCTAGAAACATAAAACTACCTATAGGTCTATCCGCATCACTTAATCCTGCTTTGTTACGTTTAATAGCACGAGAAACTGCTTTTATTGCTTCATCTTGCCCTACTACCTCTTCTTTTAGTATGCTCTCAATGGCTAAAATTTTGTCTTTTTCACCTTGAAGCATTTTGCTGACACTTACTCCTGTCCAACGGCTGACGATACTGGCTATCATATCTTCATCTACCGAGTTTTTAAGCAGTGTACCCTCTGACATCATCTGTGTCCATTTATCTTCTAATCCTTGAAGTTTCTCTTCTTCCTTTGGAATTTCACCATATTCAACTTCAGCAGCTTTATTGTAGTCCCCTTCACGTTTGGCTTGTTCTGCTTTTACTTTAAGTGATTCAATCGCATTTTTACTCTCTGCTATTTGGTTAAATATCTCTTTTTCTTGCTCAAACTGTTCTTGAAGTTGTCTTCTTCTCTCTTCAAAATCAGCCAGTTCTTTGTCTATCTCTTCTATACGTGCTTCATTTTTATCACTTTTTTCCATCTTCAGTGCTTCACGTTCTACCTGAAGTGTACTAATCTCTCGTTTGATTTTTGCAAGTTCTTTTGGCTCAGACTCTATTTGCATTTTCAATTCAGCCCCTGCTTCATCAATGAGATCAATAGCCTTATCTGGTAAAAATCTATCTGTAATATACCGATCAGACAGCTTAGCAGCAGCGACAAGTGCTGCATCTGCAATCACAACATTATGGTGTGCTTCAAGTCTATTTTTAATCCCTCTTAAGATTTGCAACGCTTCGTTGATACTAGGTTCATCTACCATTACAGGCTGAAAACGTCTTTGTAATGCCGTATCTTTTTCAAAATACTTTCTGTACTCTTTTAGGGTGGTAGCGCCTATGGTATGTAACTCACCACGTGCAAGTGCTGGTTTTAGAATATTGGCTGCATCATTGCCCCCTTCACTCGCCCCTGCTCCTACAATAGTATGAATTTCATCAATAAAAAGAATTATATTGGCTGATTCTTTCACTTCATCAATCACTGCTTTGAGTCTATCTTCAAACTCTCCTCTATATTTAGCCCCAGCAATCAATCGATTCATATCTAAACTAATGACTCTCATGTTTTGTAGACTTAAAGGCACTTCTTTATTGACAATACGTTGTGCAAGTCCTTCAACAATAGCCGTTTTTCCAGTTCCTGGTTCACCAATGAGTATAGGATTATTTTTTGTTTTACGAATAAGTATTTGCATCATGCGTTGTATCTCTTCATCTCTTCCTATAACAGGATCTAGTTCGCCATCTATTGCCTTTTTATTTAAGTCTATACCATATTGCTCTAAGGCTTCTAAATTTTCATCTCCTGATTGTGAATCTATCTGTTTGCCACCTCGAATGCTTTCAAGCGTTTTTTCAAACTCTGAAATATCTACATATTTTCCTATCGTATCACTTATATGTGCTTCACCTGTATTTGACATAAGCCAAGCATCAACAGCCAAATATTTATCACCATTGGCAGTCATCACTCCTTCAGCATTTTGTAACGTACGTATAAGGTTTTGTGAGAGTTTAATATTCTCTTTTGACACAGAAGAGACTGTAGGTAGTTTATTGACCATACTTTTGGTCTCTAGCTCTATGGCAGCTTTATCTGCATTCATTTTATTAAGTGCTTGTTGCAAGATACTTCCCGAATTACTTAAAAGTGCCCAAATGAGGTGTATAGGCTCTACTTCTTGATTTTTATTATGCAGAGCCAAAGAGACACCTGATTCAATAGTGCCTTGCATTTGATTGGTTAATTTTTCTAAAATACTCATCGATAATTTCCTTTTCCTACTCTAATTTATCAGATTATTATACATCCTTTAGTCACTTCTTGTCAAGTTTATTTAATAATTTTACTTATATATTACGTCATTTTTTTGTTTGATGCAAAATGTTGACAATCCTCGTGCATTATTTGGTATAAAAGCAACCTCTTAGTCCTTTTTAAATAAAATTGTACACTAATTAATTAGATGGAGATATCACCTACCATGATTAAAAAAAATAAAAAAATCATTCTTTCAGGATTATTATCAACACTTGCTGTTGCTTATCTGTTTGGTACTGTTCAAGCCAAAGAGAACAATACAAGTAAAAAATATACTAAATCTACTGCCAAAGAAAAACTAGAAGCCTATGTAAAGTTTACGCAAATACTCAATGTCATAGAATCTCAATATGTAGATGAGGTCAATACGACTACTTTGGTCGATAAAGCACTAAAAGGGCTTATGACAAACCTTGATGCACACTCTACTTTTATGGACACAAAATCTTACAAAGATCTCTCTGTGCAAACCAAGGGTGAATTTGGAGGACTGGGTATCTCTATAGGCATGAAAGATGGTGCATTGACTGTTATTGCACCACTTGATGGTACACCAGCAGATAAAGCAGGTGTCAAAGCAGGAGATATTATCTTAAAGATAGATGACAATGCCACCATAGGTATGAATATTGATGAGTCAGTCAAACTCATGAGAGGCAAACCAAAAACAGATATCACCCTTACTATCATCAGAAAAAACGAGCCTAAACCTCTAGAAATTAAAATTACGAGAGATATTATTAAAATACAATCTGTTTATTCTAAAAAAGTGGATGATACTATTTTGTATATGCATATCACCTCTTTTGATCAAAAAGTCGTAAAAAGTGTCAAAAAGTCTATTCAAGAACACAACAATACAAAAGGTATTATTTTAGATTTACGAAACAATCCTGGTGGTCTACTCGATCAAGCTGTTGGTTTGGTAGATCTTTTTGTTGATAAAGGTGTGATTGTGAGCCAAAAAGGTAGGGTTTCAAGTGAAAACGTAAATTATCGTGCACACAAAGAAAATACAGATACACATACCCCTATTGTCATATTGGTCAATGGTGGATCTGCTTCTGCTTCAGAGATTGTCTCTGGTGCATTGCAAGACTTTAACCGTTCTGTGATTGTTGGAGAAAAAACCTTTGGTAAAGGCTCTGTTCAGGTGGTCATGCCTATAGGCAAAGATGAGGCATTAAAACTGACTGTTGCACGTTATTATTTACCAAGTGGACGCACCATTCAGGCTGTGGGTGTCACTCCAGATATCAATGTGCATTTGGGCAAAATAGACTTTCAAGAAGATCCTGTGTTACTAAAAGAAAGAGATCTTAAAAAACATCTTGAAGGTGAACTTGCAAAAATAGATGAAAACACAACAAAATCTAGCAAAAAAGAGAGCAATACCACAGAGACGAATACCACAGAAAACAATGAAACAAATGGAACAAAAGAAGATAAAACCATTATCACAGAAAAACAGCTTTATGAAGATGCACAGCTTAAATCTGCTGTAGATATTTTAAAAGCACTTATTATTACAAACAAAGGAAACAACTAATGGCAGACGTGCAGTCAATGAAAAAATCACTCATCTATGAAGGAAAAGCAAAAAAAATATGGTCAACCGAAGACGAGGGACTTTATATTTCAGAATTTAAAGATGATTTGACAGCATTTAATGGAGAAAAAAAATCTTCTGAAGCAGGAAAAGGCGCACTGAACAATAAAATTTCTACAGCATTGTTTAACTATCTAAACAAAAAAGGTATTCCTACTCATTTTGTAGAGATGCTTGATGAAACGCATATGCTTCACAAACGTGCTGACGTCATTTTGATAGAAGTTATTGTGCGAAATATTGCTACAGGTTCTCTTACGCGTAATTTAGCCATAGAAGATGGCACCGTGTTGCCTTTTGCCTTGGTCGAATTTGATTACAAAAACGATGCACTTGGTGACCCCAAACTCAATGACCAACACTGTCTTATACTCAAGCTCGTAAATGACCAATCTGAACTTGAATATATTCGTTATATGGCAAGAAAAATCAATACCCTACTCAAAGACTTTTATGCGGAGAGAAATTTAACATTGGTTGATTTTAAACTAGAGTTTGGTAGAGATATCAATGGGAATATTATACTCATAGATGAACTAAGTCCTGATAACTTTAGACTTTGGGATAGCCACAGTGGTGAAAGTATGGACAAAGATAGATTTAGACAAGGTTTAGGTGGACTGAAAGTTGCTTATGAAGAGGTATTAACTAGAATTCTAGAAGGAGACAAATAATGACAGCTACTGTAAATATATTTTTAAAAGAAGGTGTACTTGATCCACAAGGAAAAGCCGCTCATCATGCATTGGATTCTTTAGGATTTTCTGACGTAGAAAATGTACGTATTGGAAAGCAAATCATTCTTCAACTAGACTGCGATGACAAGGCTAAAGCCCAAGCAGAAGTCAAAGAGATGTGCGAAACCTTACTTGCAAATACAGTCATTGAAGATTACAGTATAGAGATACACTAAGATGAATGTAGCTGTATTAAGATTTCCTGGAACAAATTGTGAATTTGATACCCAGTATGCTTTTGAAAAGTTAGGTCATACCACCAAACTTGTATGGCATGAAGATGAAAAATTACCCACAAATATAGATCTTGTTGTTGTGCCTGGTGGTTTCTCTTATGGAGATTATTTGCGTTCAGGGTCTATCGCTAGATTTTCTCCCATTATGAAAGCAGTCACCGCCTATGCTAAAGAGGGAGGCAAAGTGTTGGGGATTTGTAATGGTTTTCAAATCTTGACTGAAGCAGGATTGCTACCTGGTGCATTAAAGCGTAACAATAACCTACACTTCATCTCTAAGCTACAAAACCTCTGTGTCATACATAATGACAATGCTTTTTTAAACCAGTGCAACAAAGGTGAAGTACTCAACATACCTATAGCACACGCTGATGGTAACTACTACATTGAAGAGGCTGGACTCAAAAAGCTTGAAGCCAATCATCAAATTTTATTACGTTATTCTGATGCAAAAGGAAATCCTGTGGTTGTCAATGGCTCAGTGACTTCCATTGCAGGTATTTGTAATGAAGAAAAAAATGTATTTGGTCTTATGCCTCACCCAGAACGTGCTTTAGAAGTCATATTGGGAAGTGATGATGGTATTCGTATGCTTAAAGGGTTTGATAGCTAATGTCATCATTGCGATTTATTTGGCTTATTTTTGTTGTAATATTTTCATTTAGCTCTTGCCTTGTGGCAGAAAATGCATATCACTACTCCTATATGCCCAAAAAAATTTATGAGAATCAACTCTTTCCTGTGACCGTCAAAGGTCCAGAGAATAATGCTACGCTTACCTTTGATACTTCAAGTACCACCCAACCTCTTTTTTCAAATCCCTTGGTGACAAAAAATGCACAAGATACATTTTATACCTACTATTTTAAAGCAAAAAAAAGTGACATACATATCCCCATACTCTTTATCACTTCTGGTACTACCCAAACCTCATTAGATGCCCGTACCATTACACTTGCTCCACTTAAAGCTCCTAAAGATTTTTCTGGTGTACTTGCAACTACTTTTAAAATTAAAGGTCAACAAGTCTCTAATTATGATGACAAAAATCATATGGTTACACTTTCTATAGAAGCACATGAAGCAAATCTTGAAGATATGGCTTTACAAAATAGTCATGAGTTTGGTGTTGAGCAACTTCAACGTAATCATGCAAAAGTAACAGCAGAATTTTATGCTGTCTTGCCACGTGAACAAAAAGGCTTACATTTTACCTATTTTAATACTGTAAAAAAACGTTATATTTCTGTCAATATTCCTATTAATGTTGTGAATGCTTCTGTCACTACACAATCAGATCTCAACCCAAAAGTCGATGCATTTGAAAAACTAAAAAAGTATGCATTGATTGGATTTTCACTCTTTTTTTTATTGATGTTTGTCTGGAAAAGGGATTTCTTTTATCTCATATTGGGTGTGGTTGCAAGTATAACGCTTTTGACGTTTTATATTCCTCATAAACAAATATGTGTCAAACAAGGCGCACCTTTATATATTTTGCCTACACAAACAAGTACTATTGGCACAAGAATAAGTCAAAAAT
>QNZW01000096.1 GCA_003978375.1 Sulfurovum sp. | reverse complement strand
CTTCAGTATTTTTGATAGAATTTATATTATGTTAACCAAAACTATTTCTTAAAAAATATTCACAAAATGATTGGCTTCTTGAAGCTATCATTACTTTTCGAATTCGCAAAGGCAAATTCAAATACCTTTGGGGTGCAAAATCTGCCTTGATTATAAACCAAATCATTGCATTAAAAATTTGTGAATTTAGTTAGTGTGGTAATAACCACATAATCTCATGCACCCAATTCCATATGAAAAAATCTTTCCCTCATTGCTAAAAAAAGAGGAAATCCAAAACTTACACCTAAAATAAGCGTAGCTGCAATGGGTATCCATAAATGTGACATCCCTAAATGTCTTCCTTCAATCACAATAAATACCAATAACACAACCGTGACACTCAATATAGTTAAAACCATAATTTTAACTATATCATTTGCATAAAATATTTCTAAAAAAGAATGATAATCAAAATGATGATGTATCAACCATGGATATACCAAGCCAACAGAAACCAAAAGTCCCAAAAAAGCCAACACTAAATAAATCTTTTGTTCAAACATATACAACCTAACCCTTCATTCATTCAAATGGAATCAAAATTCCAAAATACCAATTTTAATCCTTCATTCATTAAAATGGAACAGAGTATAGCACTATATTAAGAAGAAGTCATTCACCTACATTCATTTTTGCATTTTTTCGGATTTTACTCAACGTTTGAGGTGCAATCCCTAAAAATGAAGCAATATACTGCAATTTTACTTTTTTAAAAATATTTGAATGATTGATAAGAAGTCTTATATATCGCTCTTCTGCTGTGTCACCCATAATGGAAATAACCCTTTTAAATGTCACCGCATACCAATCATCACGAACAAGTATACGTCCTAGTTTTTCCCATTTTTTATCCATATCAAATAGAGTATTTAAATCACTAGTAGAGATAACATAAAAGGTAGCATCTTCTAAAATTTCAAAAGTGAGCATGGAGGGTATCTTTTCGTTACTACTTACTGCATCACTCATAAAAAGATTTATTTTACTCATATCTTCTTCATCATAGAAATAAAGTTGCCAACTAAGATCTTTACCCTTCTCATTCATAAAATATGATCTGGCTAATCCGCTTTTAATATACCACACATCATTAAAAATGTCACCTGCAAAATGGATTACTTCACCCTTGTTAGCAGATTTAAAATGAAATTTCGAAACTACTTTATTCCACTCCTCATCACTAATTGTAATAATTTTTTCTAATTCTTTTCTTAATATATTCATTTTTTATACACTTCATCTCTTTCCCTTTTATGATACTAAAGGTATATAAATTTCTGTTTTTAATTTTTCTGATTCCATAGGTATATCATGACAATTTAAATATTTTTCAAAAACAGGTCTATCTGCCATAATCATTTCATTTTCTATAATGTATTGTAACATCATATTATAAATCTCTTTTAGTCCATGATAGGTACCCTTGTGTAAATAATATAGATGTTCTCCCCCTTCAATCACTTTAGAAACCACCTCACCTCTTGGACATATACTCTTCTCATCATACGTTACACAGGCATCATAACGTAATTTATTCTTAGGTAGAATCGTACTATCATCATAAATAATGCCATACATCATCATTTCATCTTGATGTCCAATTTCTTTTTCAACAAATGAGATCAAAACGCTAAAAGCCTTTTTTGAAACCATGACATAATCACCCTCTTTTCTTAGACAAAGTACTTTTGTTTCTTCAAAATACACTATTTCAGGTTCAATAATAATTTCACATTTTTTTTGATTGATTTGTTTGGAAAAGTCTTTAGGAGAAATATTAAAACGCTCTTTAAAAGCTTTAGAAAAAGAGGCATAGGTTTTGTATCCACTCTCTAATGCCACTTCTGAGATATTTTTATTTCTTTTAAGTTTATTACTGCTCTCAGATAAACGAACTCTACGAATATACTCACCCACACTTTCACCCATAATACTTTTAAATATTCTATGAAAATGGTATTTAGAATATCCAGCTATTTTAGACAAAGACTCTACAGTTAATTTATCTGTATAGTTTTTTTCTATATAATAAACAACCTTATAAACGCTCTGAAGATAATCCTCTTTAGTATCTCTTTTCATTTACCCTCTTCACATTAAAATAATTCTTAGCCATTATAAAATAAAATTAAAATTAAAACTACTCTTATATTGCTATTTTTTATGTAAGTACACTATACAAGAGCGTATTTTAGCACATATAATATAAAGTAATAATATTGAAATATAATAAAAAAAGATACATAAAAAGAAGAAGGGATAAAAAAGATACTGAATTAAATGTGAAGAAAAAAATGTAGAGGAAAGTCCTCCTCTACATATTATGAAAAAGAATTATTTTTTCATTGCTGCAATATAGTCTGCAACTGCTTTGATTGTAGCCTCATCCATAGAAGCTACTTGACCTTTCATAAGGGCACCCATACCATGTTGGTTAAGTGTTCCAGCTTTATAACCGTTAAGTTGCTCTACTGTTTTAGCTGCATCTTGACCTGCAATAACTGCAGATTTACCTAAAGCGGCTTTTTCACCATTTGCACCATGACATCCAGCACATTTAGCATAAGCAGCGGCACCATCAGCCATAAGTAGTGTAGATCCAGCAAGTAACATAGCAATTGCAATTTTTTTCATTTAGATTTCCTTTTATAATATGTAATTTTTCTATTAATAACAAGTAAAACTTATTATTAACTCCTCAGATTTTCATCAAAAATGATATTAATATTTAACTTAATAGTATATTAAAATTAATTAAAATTAATATAATTTCAACTTAACAGCTAGGTACGTTACCAGAATCTTTTGCATATTTGTATGAAAAGTCATATACATCTGTTTGGTATTTGTCTTTTAATGTTGCTTTAGGACAAATATTGGTAACTTCTGCACCAAATTTTCCAGCTTGTTTAATGTTTTCCCATTCATCTTGTGTATGTTTATGTGCAAATTTAGCACCTGTAAAACCACATTTTGCTTTAAGCTTTTTAAGGTAGATTTTTTGACCTTTTTTTGCATCTGCACTTGCAGTTGTTGAAAGTACAGCAACACCGAGCAACGCAGCTACTGCCAATTTAGTAATTTTGTTCATCGTTCATCCTTTCTGAATTGTTGAAAACAGAAAAATCATAACATGGAATTGTGAAAAGATTGTGAAAATTTTATGTGCAGAGAAAAAAAATTTTAAGAAGATACTTAGTGAAATGATATCAAACAGATTTAGAGCTCCTCTTTATTCTAATTTTCCAAATACTTTGTATTTTTCCCAATATCTATCTACTGCTTTATTTAACTCTGCTTTATTTAACTCTGTTTTATGCTTAATTCCATAAGTATTAATAAACAACTTAGACATCACTGAGATATCTTTAGATGGGTACATCAGATAGTGTTTTATCCCTGCTTTTACATTGATTTCACTACTATAGACTAACAAATAACGCTTAAACATTTCTTGCAAAGATGCAGACAGATGTTGGTGACAGAGTACACAATTTTTTTCAAAAACATCTTCAGCAAATACGCCACTTATTAATACCAAAACCATAAGTATTTGTTTTACCATCTTATCTCCATTTTTGTGCCCTCACCTTTTATGGAACTCACCTCAATTTCCATATCATATGCATCAATCACTTGTTTGACAATGCTCAACCCTACCCCAAAACCTCCTTCACTTTGATTGAAGCGTATGTAACGATCAAAAATTAAAGGTATTTCACTCTCTTCTATCCCTATGCCTGTATCCCATATACTTAAGCTACCCTGACGTAAGCGAAATCCTATAGTACCATTGCGTTTATTATATTTAATAGCATTAGAAATCAAATTATCTATGACCCTCACTAGTTTACGTCTATCCATAAATATAGTGGCTTCTTGCAAGTCCAATACATATTCTAATTTTTTTGATTGGGCTAAGACAGCAAAATATTCTATTCTATTTTCTATAAGTTTTTTGACATCAATCTCAGTCTCTTCACTCTTTTTTTCTTGTTCCAAAGTAAGATAGGTCAAGTCCTTATAAAGTATAGAGACTGTTTTTGCCGCAATATTGATACGGTTTAATTTTGTTTTATTCTTTTCTATCATTGCTTGTGTATCCATCATCTCTATGTTGGCAAGTATAGCCGAAAGAGGTGTATTAAGCTCATGGGTAGCATCTTTTATAAATCTATCAAGAAGCATGATAGAATCACGCATAGGTTTTAAAAAAAGTTTTGCAAGATAAAATCCAAACAATAAAAAGAAAACAAAAACAAATAGTCCATAGCCTAAAATATTTTTCCAAATCATTGTTCGCCACAAACCATCATCTTTTATTTCGATAATCATATATTTTGTTCCTAAATAAAAATCATCCAAACTTTTTAAAAAATGTATATGCTTCCCCGCAATATATATCTCTTTATCAAAATGAATATCTCCATTTTCTAATAAAGAAAAAATTTTTTTATATTCTATATCATAAATAGCTGATTTAAAACGAGGATCACGAGGATATTCTCTTTTTTCATCAAAAAAATGATGCAAGACCTTGAGCCTTTTTGTCTGAATGTAGGCATATTTAAAAAGAATAGCCCTTTGATGGGAAAGCATCAATTTTTCTTGCGTTTGATAATAATAAAATGAGAGTACTACAATAACAATCATTACCATAGTACTGTAAAGTGCTAAAAATCGAAGTAAAGATTGTTTTTCACTTTTGAGTAATGAATTTGTAACCCTGTTTTTTGATACTAACAATGCGTTCCTTACCTATGATTTTACGAAGATTTTTAATATATGTACGAAGTGCTGTATCACTTGGTTCTTCATCAAAATCCCATAAATGTTTATAAATACGTTCATGTATCACCACCTCACCCTCATTTTTCATAAATAATTTAAGTAACTTTGACTCCTTATGTCCAAGAGATACATTTTTATTATCGATGATAAGTTCATTGTTTTTCACGTCATATGCTATTGTTGAAGAGATATTTAAAAGCTCTTTTGCATGATGAAAAAATCCTCTTTTAAGCAACGTCTCTACTCTAATTTTAAGCTCTTTTAGTGCAAAGGGTTTGCGAATATAATCATCACACCCACTCTCAAAACCTTTTTCCAAATCATCCACTGAATCTAAAGAGGTAATAAATATAGCAGGTGCTACCACATCACCTTTTCTTGCTTCTGTAAGAAGGTCAAATCCATTGATTCCTGGTGTATTGACATCTAAAAGCAATAAATCATATTTACTCTCATAGAGCTTTTCTTGTGCATCATAACCATCATACACAGAGACGACATCATAGCCCTGCTCTTCTAAAAATTCTGTGACCGTGTCATTAAGATTTGCATCATCTTCTAATAATAGTATCTTACTCATTTACACATACTGCTTCACCCAATTTTCTATGCGCGATGCACTCAATGCACCAGAGACTCTATCTACCTCTTTTGCATTTTTAAACATAATCATCGTAGGAATACTTTGTATACCATACTGTGCTCCAAGTGCCTGTTGTTCTTCAGTATTTACCTTTAAAAAATGTGCTTGAAGTGGCATAGAGAGTGCCGCTTCTTCAAAAGCAGGTGCCATTTGCAAACAAGGACCACACCAAGGTGCCCAAAAATCTACTACCACAGGAACATCCGAATTGGCAACAACGACACCTAAAGTATGTGCATCTACAGAGATAGGTTTACTCTCAAGCAGTGATTTTTTACATTCTCCACAATTGGCTTTGGTATAGGAGGTTTTTTTAGGTACACGATTGACTTTTAGGCAATGTGGACAAACAACGTTTACATTCATCATAAAATCCTTTCTATTCATTCTTACATTTATCTATCCAAAAAGACACCATAGTATTTAATATTATACCGTGATAACTTTGTATATAGTATTATAAGCAAATAAAGTAAATATACTCCAATTTTTTGCTCTCTTTAGATAACTTAGAATAATTTAATAATATTTTGTTATACTTCCAAACTTTTCTGCAAGAGAGTGTACTAAACTCCTTATTTTAAATACTATCTAAAAGTATTTTCTAAATTCCATGCTTAGGTGTGAGACTAGTTTGGTATCAGTTTGCATAAAAGAGGGTTTTAAACCTCTTGATACCATATTTAGCGAGAAACCGTAGATACAAGATGAATACTACACCGACCATTTTAATACAAAGAAAGAACATGAAATTTTCAGATTTTAACCTCAAAGACACCATACAAGCAGCTGTAACAGAAGCTGGATTTACAGAACCATCTCCCGTTCAAAAAGATGCCATCCCTCTAATACTTGAAGGACATGACATGATTGCACAAGCACAAACAGGCACAGGTAAAACAGCCGCATTTGGTCTGCCAATTATGTCTATGATGAAAGCAGATGGTTCAGTAGAGGGACTTGTGATTGTTCCTACACGTGAACTTGCTATGCAAGTGAGTGACGAGCTTTTCCGTTTTGGTAAACTCTCAGGACTCAAAACTGCCACAGTTTATGGTGGTACACCTTATGGTAAACAGATAGAACGTATCAAACAAGCATCTATCGTGGTAGCCACACCAGGACGTCTGCAAGACCTTCTTAAGTCAGGAAAAATAAAAATAAAACCTCACTTTGTCATCTTGGATGAAGCCGATGAAATGCTAGATATGGGTTTTTTAGATGAAATTAAAAATATCTTTACTTTTTTACCAAAAGAGCGTCAAACACTTATGTTCTCAGCAACGATGCCAAATGCCATTCGTAAACTTGCAGAACAAATTTTAAAAAACCCAAAAACAGTTTCTATTACCAAGTCAGAAAAAACCAATACAAAAATTACACAACTCTACTACGTCGTGCAAGAGAGAGAAAGAGATGATGCACTTGTAAGACTCATTGATTACAAAAATCCTGAAAAATGTATTATCTTTTGTCGTATGAAAAAAGAGGTAGACAGACTTGTAGCACACATGACAGCACAAGGATTTAAAGCCTCTGGACTACATGGTGATATGGAACAAAAACAAAGAGAAGTCACCATAAGAGCTTTCAAGCAAGGTGGTATAGACATCTTCATTGCTACTGATGTAGCTGCACGTGGACTTGATGTGAACGATGTCACACACGTATTTAACTACCATATTCCTTTTGATAGTGAATCTTATGTACACCGTATTGGTCGTACAGGTCGTGGAGGCAAGTCTGGCGAAGCTATCACGCTTGTGAGCCCAAATGAGCTTAGAACCATCAAACGTATTGAAAAAGATGTAGGCACAAAGATGACAACACAAGTCATTCCTACACGTATAGAGGTTCAAAATAACCGCTCCAATGCACTTATTGCTAAAATAGCCGATACAAAAGTAACAGATAAAGCCATAGAACTTGTTAAAACACTGCAACATGATCTTGATATTGTAACCATTGCACATTTACTTGCTTCCGTAGTGCAAGAAGAAAACTTTGTAAAAGGAAAAGACAATATTGGTTTAGGGCTTGAAGAGATAGAGCTTCTTATTGAACGTGCTATGCAACACAGAGGTGGCAACAGAAATGGTGGTCGTAATAGAGGAAGAGGTGGCAACAGAAATGGTGGTGGTCGTAACCGTCATGGAAGAAATGGACGCAGTGGTGGTCGTTCTGGTGGAAACCGTGGTAGCAGAAATGGAGGACAAGGAAGCAGAAGCTAATCTTTTTTTCTACAAACTACCAAAATAGAGCAAAATTTGCTCTATATCAATTACCTTTTTTTTATTTTTAGTTATGCTTATGAAAAAAAAGGTACATAAAGATGCAAATGCAATTTTCCCAAGAATTTCAAAAAAGTTATTTTTTTTCTCAACCCCATCAGCCTTTTTTTGTTTTAGCCTTTATCACAGCTATCGTAAGTATGCTTATTTTTCTTTTTGCTTATCAAGGAGCGTTGCATATAGCCATAAAAACAGTCTCTTTTCATGCGTATAGCTTAACTTATTTACTTTTTACACCGGCATTTTTTGGATTTTTATTTACCACTTTTCCACGATTTTCTTCTACACCGGCATTAGACAAAAAAACATATATTCATGTATTTAATTTTTACTATATGGGAGCAACATTTTTTCTTTTGGGAAGTATAGTAAGTCCTCTTCTCTCTATTGCTGGTATGATAATTACAGCTATAGGACAAACATTAGGTGTGTTGATACTAAAAAATATATACACACGAAGCACACTAAAAGACACACAAGATATTTTTTGGATACTTCTTGCCATGGGCATCGGTGTGATAGCTAATTTTCTTTTCATTATAGGTGAAGTATTTACTGTGCATCTTATACCTTTTTCTATAGAACTGTCTACCTATCTTTATCTCTTTTTTGTAGCATTTACTGTTGCTCAACGTATGGTTCCTTTTTTTTCACACATAATGGTAGCAAAAAATACACACCTACTGAAATACGTTTTTATACTTTTGGTATTTCATGTTGTTTTAGAGAGTTTTATAACTCATAGCTCTTTTATTGTTGATTTGCTCTTGGGCTTACTATTGGCAAAAGAGTTTAAACGATGGAAGCTTCCTTTTCCAAATCCAAACCCCCTGCTTTGGATACTCCATGTTGCACTCTATTGGTCAGCATTTGGATTTATACTAGGGAGTATTACCCATTTTGTCTCTTTGTTGACAGGTGTTGATTTTTTTGCATTAGAGGTACATTTGATTTTACTTGGGTTTGTTTTCACCATACTTATAGGCTTTGGAACACGTGTTACTTTAGGACATTCTGGCAATCAATTGTATGCAGACAAATGGACTACCTTGCTGTTTTATGGCACACAACTTATTGTGATATTACGTATATTAACCTCTTTTGTTTACGCATTACATTGGCACTTTATGCCCTGGTTTGAAAGTACCGCTATAGCATGGATAGGACTATTTATAATATGGGCATTACGTTATTTTGATGTACTTATAAGAGGGAAAAAATAAATTAAAAAACGGTTAACTTATTTTGCTATAATACACCTATGAAAAAAATAATATTATTACTTACACTATTTACATCCCTTGGTTTTACTGCAACACCTGCACAGGTAGAACAATATCTTTCTGTCTCTAATGCTGAAGAAGAACTTATTTCTTTAGAAAGAGAATTTTCTGCTATGCAAAATAGTTTTAGCCAAGATACAAACAGCTCAACCTATGATATGCAAATGCTTACCCTTCGTTTTAAAGAATATTTACAAAAACATTTAAGTGACAATGAGATGGATGAGATTTTAGCCAACTATAAAAATATAATACTTTTACAATTTGTCTCTGCCTCTTCGCAAGTACAAAACAATGATTTAAATGAAAGCGATGCATATATCAAAAAGCTTATGGCTGATCCCCAATCAAATGTTCGTATAGGTCTAATAGAAAAAATACGTGACAAATTCTACTCCAAAGAAGCACTGGTGCTTATGTTTGATGATCTGATGAAACCATTAATACAAAAAGGTATCGGTGGAGACAAAATAAATCAGGAATTACTTAAGAATAGCAAAGAAAATTATATCAAAATGATGACAAACGCTGCAAAAAAAGAGTTACTTTATACCAGTAAAGATTTTACTATAGAGGAGTTAGAAGCATTACTTAAAATTGCCAAAACACCTGCAACAGAACATGAAAGTAAAGCTGTTTTTGGTGGTATGGCTTATGCATTAAAAGAATTTTTTATGTCCTTGGCTAATCGTTATGATGTGAGCAAACATCAACCACAACAAACCAAACACTAAATACCCTATGCAAGTACCTATTTATATTACCGACCTCGATCATACACTTTTGCGTACGGATCAAAGTATCAGTGACTTCTCTGCGAAAGTATGGAATGCAAAGTCTAAAGAAGCTATACTCTCTGTGGCTACAGCAAGAAGTTTTCAAAAAACACATCAATTTTTACACAAATTACATTTAAATACACCGATGATACTACTAGATGGTACCATGATTGTTACCCCTGAAAAAAAACTCATTGATATAAAAATACTCAATAAAACCTTGGCAGATGCCATCATTGATGAAGGATCTCAGTATGATATTTATCCTTTTATTATTGCACTAAAGGACATGGAGAGTTTAGAAGAAGCCTTCCTTGTGCCTGGCACACTTAACCAGCATCAACATGCAGTGTTAGAAAACTACCGTAATGATCCACGTGTGCTAGAGTGCAAAAATATACGTGCCATGCAGATGAATCTTAAACTTGTCTACTTTGGCAGTCATGCTACTCTAGCTCCATTAAAAGAGCATCTAGCAAATACTTTTGGAAAAGATTTGGAGTATAAACTTTCTCCTGAAAAATACAGTGATGGTTGGTTTCTAACTATCCTTCATCCTGAAGGTGACAAAGCCCATGCATTACAAAAAGTTACAGAGTATCTACAACGTGATATAAAAGAGGTAACCGTATTTGGTGATTCTATCAATGATATAGGTATGTTTGACCTTGCTGGTACCTCTGTAGCTGTAGCAAATGCCCTAGATGAAGTAAAAGCCATTGCAGATATTATACTGCCACATTCCAATGATGAAGACGCAGTTGCAAAATATTTACAAAAAATAAATAAAGAGGTAACACTTAGGTAATACTTTTATGGTATACTTCTTTTCAAGGGAGAAAGTTTTTACGAAAATAATTATAATTTCATACTTGTTATAAGAAATCGCATAATATACACAATACATACACACACATTTCCAATAAGTTCTCAATACGCGACTTCTCCCTGCCCTTACCGGGTTTGTTTCAACAATGTTAAATTCAAATCCTCTAATCTTTTTGGCGTTCCGATATCTAACCATTGTCCTTCATACAATTCACCTGTAACCTTACCCTCTTTCATTGCTTCTCTTAATAACGGTGCTAAAGCACTTTTACCATACTGTACATTTTTAAAAAGTTCTGGTGCATAGTATCCTATCCCAGAAAAAGTGTATTGTTTCCTATCGATGACTCTTTGTCCCTCTAATGCAAAATCCCCTTGTGGATTATGTTCAGGATTGGGTACAAGAATCAAATGAGCCAAAATACCTTTTGCCAATTTTCTATTGGGTTGAAAATCGTACGCAGTAAAAATATCTCCATTTATTACTAAAAAATTGTCATCTTTCAATAAAGGCAAAGCTTTGACAATGCCTCCAGCACTCTCTAATCCTCCCTCTTCTTGTTCATCAGAGTAAGAGATATGCACACCCCATTGAGAGCCATCACCTAAAGCTTTGGGTATTTGATAACCCAAATGTGCAATATTAATCACAATATCTTTAAACCCTTGATGTGCCAATTTTTCTATATGCCACACAATAAGAGGCACACCACCTGCTTTAAGTAGTGGTTTGGGTGTCACATCTGTTAAGGGTCTCATACGAGAGCCTAGTCCTGCTGCCAATATCATCACTTTCATAGGCTATTCCTTATGTATTTTAGATTGAAGTAATGCAACAAACGCTTTGGTTTGAGGATACTTTGAAGCTGTTTTTACAATATAATTTAACGTCAGTGGTATATCTTTTAAATATCCATCTTTTCCATCACGCAAATATAATCTGGCAAAAATACCAAGTATTTTAATATGTCGTTGCAATCCCATAAAATCAAACCATTTTATAAAAGTGGCATCATCCACATCTATAACTGCCTTATCACGATAATACAAAGCAAGTTTTTCAATCTCTTTCGTATCCCATTGAATATAGCAATCTTTCAAAAGTGATACCAAATCATATGTAATAGCCCCTACTCTTGCATCTTGAAAATCAATAATGCCTATTTCATCATGTTTTGTAAGCATTAAATTGCGTGAATGATAATCACGATGCACAAAAACCCCTTGTGGTTGCTCCAATACTACATTGGTTATGTACTGAAATGTTGTATTGAGTAAGTTTTTTTCCTCTTCTTTCAGGCTTTGTCCTAAAAATTTTTCCAGATACCACTCTTGCATTAATTGCATTTCAAAAGATAAAAAATCCCTATCATACAAAGGTAAATCTTTTATATCTGCTTGTTGCATTTTGATAATTTCATCTATGGCTTTTTGATAAAGCACTCTATAATTGGATGCATTTAATACATCCAAATAATGTTTACTTCCAAAATCTTCTATAATCAAATATCCCAATGTCGTATTTTTTTCTACAAGGGAAGGTACACGTACATTTACAGACTGTAATCTTTCATGCATATCTAAAAAAGGTGGCAAACTTTCCCGCATACGTGAACTGTCCATAAGTATATAACTTTGATGCCCTTTTGTTAATCGATAATAACTTCTAAAACTTGCATCAGCAGAAGCTTCTTCTATATGCCAATCATCCCAACCAATATCCCTTAACCATGCTTTAATACTATGCATACACAGCTCCTAACAATGCATTTTTACTGGCACCTGTCACCTCTTTGAGTGCCACATTTTCTTTGTGAATGCGTTTATATGCCAACCATGCAAAAGTCATCGCTTCTATCATATCTGCATTTTGAGCAATCAATACTTCAGTATTTGGCATATGTGCTTTTATACGTTCAACCAAAAAACTATTTTTTGCACCACCACCACAAAGCAATATTTTTTCTCTGTTAAAAGGTAAAAGCTCTTGACTGATGCTACGTGCTGTAAGCTCAAGCAATGTGCGTTGCACATCTTCAGGTTTGTATGTTTTTTCTTTGATGTAGCTATACAACCAAGCTTCATTAAATGTTTCACGTCCTGTGCTTTTTGGATATGCTTGTTTAAAATAGCTATCTTTTAACATATTCTCTAGCAGTATTTCATCAACTGTGCCTGATTTTGCCCATAGACCTTCTTTGTCATAGGAAAGATTATGATGTTTGGCTATCCACATATCTAACAACACATTACCACAACCTGTATCATACCCTATAAGTGGCGTATCAAGTATTGTGATATTTGCCATCCCTCCTATATTGACTATCCCCACAGATTTCTCTTTTTGTCCAAACAAAAAAGCATGAAATGCTGGAGCAAAAGGTGCACCTTGCCCTCCTAATGCTACATCTTTACGTCGAAAGTCTGCCACAACGGGTATATTAATTTGTGTTGTGACAATATTAGGATCTCCCAATTGCATACTAAATCCATGTTTCTCTTCTGGCTGATGCCACAGAGTCTGTCCGTGTAAACCAATAGCGACAATATTTGAAGTATCAATATTTTCATCTTCAATAAAGCTTTCGATGGCTTTTGCAAACAGTTTACCTAGACGATGGTCTATCCTTCCTATCTCTTCTAGATAATTTTTATGCTGTATAATTTTTAAAATATCTTCTTTAAGAGAAAGAGGCATAGGATATTCAAAGGAGGCCAACAATTGACAATCATCAACATCTACCTCGCACAACACAACATCAACACCATCAAGTGATGTACCTGACATCACACCAATATAACGTTCTTTATTCATCTATTTTCCTATCTTTATCCAAGAACATATCATTTATTTTATAGTCTTTTAATTTATAGCATAAGTGTAGCATTTTGTACTTCAAAATAGTGCCTACCTCTCTTAATTTTACAGGATTAATTTTTTTTAATAATACGAATATCTCCAAAAAAAAGAATATCTTTAAGCACTGCTTTTTGAACAATACCATCTTTGCCCATACGCACCATCAACTCACCTTTTTTGCTATGATAAAGTTGTCGATGCATCACCAAATTCATCAACCATTCTCCATTTTTGGGTACACCCAAAAGACTTTTCATCATCATTGTCTCTTTTTTTCTAGGTATACGCACATCAACCCTTCCTTTTTCTCTGTCTGCACCTACAGCTTTAAAGATATAGTGTTTAGGTTTGTTTTTATGTTGAATATAATGATCCAAATTAAGAAAAAGCGTTACCATATCACTACGTGCATAATAGCCTAAAGTATAGGTATAATCTAGAATTTTTTTATCTTTTCCCTTGTCTCTTTTTTCCCATTTTATATACTGTTTGGTTACTTTTTTACTTTGATGATTTACCTTATAGATTGTCGTGCTTTTGTATTTACCATATGACTTAATCATCTGGTAACGTGTCACGACCCTTGTACCATCTTTAGAGATAAATCCTTTACATATGTGTCTTTCTTTAAGATGATGTGTCATTTTTTGGGCTAACATACCTACCGCTGAAAGATTTGTATCGATAATATAATGTGCATTATCATCACTATAGAGCGTATGTACTTTGCCTACTTGCCCTATGACACCAAATTCTACAACATAATCTACCACTATTTTTTTAGCTTCTAAGGAGATGATCAATAAACTCCATAGCACTACCCACTTAAATATCATAAAACAATTCCTTTTATCCCAAATCATGTAATAGGATTATAAAAAAGTATAGTATATATTTGTGGTTTATTTGTGTTCATATATCTTTTCAAGTAGTTTTGTCTGTTTTTTAAGTTCTAGATTATTTTCTTGTGTTGTAATTATATGTTCTAATATCACAATGCCAATCAGACCGGGTATAGCCCCAACAACTGCAGAGATAAGTGCATAAAATATATTGTATTGATAAAAAGAGAGGAAAGAAGTAATACTGCCTAGCAGGACAAAAGCCCATGCTACGCCTAAAAGAAAATTAATGACAAAACTAAGTGATTTGTTTCTTAGTCGCATTATCTATGTGACTTGCCTAGTGTTCTTCGTCTACTGCTAATGCACCTGCAAGATAGACATAAATAAGAATCATAAAGACAAAAGTCTGAAGCAATGCCGAAAATGAAAGCAATAAATAAGCAGGCAATGGTGCGATGAATGGCACCAACATAAGAAGTACCCACAAAAATAAATCATCTCCTTTGATGTTACCAAAAAGTCTAAATGAAAGTGAAATAATTCTTGAAATGTTAGAAACAATTTCTATAGGAAACATCAATGGTGCAAGTGCCTTTACTGGTCCCATAAAGTGGGCAAAATATTTTACTACACCATTTTTTTTCATCCCTTCATAGTTGTAGTAAAAAAATACTATCAAGGCAAGAGGTAAAGTAATGTTAATGTTTGATGTTGGAGATTCGAACCCTGGTATAATACCAATCACATTAGATACAAAAATAAAAAGTCCTACCGCTGCTACAAGTGGTAAATATTTTCGTGCCAATGTTTCACCAATCACATCTTTTCCCATAGAAATAACACCACCAAGGTATGATTCCATAACATTTTGTGTTCCTGATGGTACAGCTCTAAGACTTTTTGTAGCCATTTTAGCAATAAACAAAATAATAGCCGTCACCAAAAGCAAATGTGCCACATACATGATTTGTCCATGTCCAAAAATTGCGCCTAGGTAAGTAAATACACCTTCCATATATAAATCCTCTTGTAGTAAAAATTACGCGAATTATACCTATTTTGTACTTAAATAATGCATTAATGTTGCATTTCCAAGCAGACAAAGTTCTCTCATTAAAGATTTTTTTCAATCAATCGAATGACCTTTTGTATCTCTGATTGAGAGAGTTTTCCAAACTTTTTATACCGTAACGTGCCACTTTTATCAAAAATCAATACATCAGAGTTATCATCTGCCAACTGCCATTTTTTTACTAAAATTTTACGTTTATCTTTTACATAAAGTGTATTGGGATATTGTTTTTGTTTCTCTTTGAGCTTAGATGCAATTAACATATTTGGCATCCACGTTGCTTTAAGATTGATCACAGCAACAGAAGCCACTTTTTTAGGATCAAAGTTTTTTGCTTGTAACGCATTGGCTATAGCATTATTGAGATCTTTCTTATCAGGATCTACATAAAAAAATATATATACTTTTCCATGAAGCATCTTAGAATGCCATGGTGTACCATCTACTTTTCCACCATTTTTGCCACTAAGTGTCACAGAAGGTGGCATTTGTCCCACTTCTACAGCCAACACACTTGCCATGCATACTAAAAAACCTAAAATAATATTTTGCATCTTTTGACCTTTTATTATCCTAATCTATTTTTCCAATATTTTATCCATGTTGTTCTTAGTTGTGACTTTTTAACGCTGCTAAGATTTTTGGGTAAATTTCGACGTAAGTTTTTTTCTAATTTTTTACTTAAAGGTTTATTTCTCATAATGGCACTAAATCCACCTGCTCCTTGTTGATGTGTCGCATAAATAGAAAATGCAGACACCTTAAAACCATTTCTTTTTAAACTCCTAATATTGTCTTTCATAATGGCTCTAAAAATTTTATCTTGATTGTAGGGTCTCTTCCATAAATGTTTTGGTATTTTTAGTTTTCGAGCATAAAATTTTGCTGTACTAGGCATAATCTGATAACGCCCATACGCATTACTTCTATGATTGAGTGCATTATATCGCCCTGTGGTGGTCTCTATCTTTACCAATTTATTGACGATTTTTTCTAAGCTATTTTGGCTCATACCAGCAAACTTTGCAAGTTTAGAACAAGAAGCTTGTGCTGTACTACTAACAAACAACATCACCAAAGGCATAGAGAATTTTCTAATTTTATGTTTTTGTTTTTCAAGTAAAATAAATAATCTTTTCATCATATCCCCCTCTCCTAACAGGTTATAAAAAAATATTATCTATAATTATAATAGTATAATTTTGCAAAAAAATCAAGCTGATGTATTAG
>QNZW01000171.1 GCA_003978375.1 Sulfurovum sp. | reverse complement strand
TCAGCTTTGGCAAGGCTAATGGCTCTGTCCATAAGTTTTTCTAGCGTTGCGTTACTTTTTTCCGTGGTTGCTTCGACTTTTTCCATATAAAGTCCCAACAAACGCATAGCAATATTTTTTTCTCTCACTATTTTATCGGCAAGAGATCCAAGACCATCAATAAATTGCACCTTTTCAAGCCCATCTATAGAAAGTCCATTTTTCAGGTCATTTTTGTAGAAGAAAAGTCCATCAGCCAGTCTTGGCTTTAGTACACGCTCATTACCAGCTACCACTTTTGAGTAGTTTTCTGTATAAGCATTACTTACCACGACAAATTTATTGGCAATTTTCCCACCCTCAAAGACGGGGAAGTAACGCTGATGCTCTTTCATAGAAGTAATAATCACCTCAGGAGGTAACTCTAAAAAAGAGCTATCAAATGTCCCTAGCAAAGCTTTAGGATTTTCTGTAATGGCTACAACCTCTGCAAGTAAAGCATTGTCTCTTTCTATCACAATATCATGTTCAGATTCTAAGGCATCAAACGCTGCAAGTATCACAGCTTCACGTTCAGAGGGTTGCAACATCACGGCACCCTCTTTGAGTATTGTGTCATATGCACTGATACTTGGTACTTCTACAGCATCATAGCTTACCATACGGTGTACATAAGTCTTTGTATCTGATTTTACACCATAAAGTTCTACAGGCACAGAGCTCTCCCCCATACGCACCTGGAGCCATCTAATAGGTCTGATAAACTCATCGCTTCTGCTCCCCCATCGCATCATTTTTCCAAATGCCATAGAGGCTATCCACTTTTCTAACATCTCTTGCAAGAGTGAATCTGTTTGCTTTCCTTTTTCTTCTTTTTTGAAATAAAGCACCTCTTTACCATTTTTCTCACCACGTCCTAGCTCTGAGAAATCAACACCACATTTACGTGCAAATCCAAGTGCTGCAGGTGTTGGCTTGCCTTCTTTTATGGCAGCAACCAAAGGAGGACCAAAAAGTTCTACAGCTGTATCTTCTTGTTTTACAGGCATGTTAGTATGCTTAAGCACCAATCTTCTAGGGGTATAGACAAATGTAAAATGTGTTGAAAGATGGTACTCCTTAAGTATATTTTCCCATGATTTTTCTATATTATTAATAATTTTAAGTAGGGGTATAGCTGGTAGTTCTTCTACACCGATTTCAATGAGTAAAGGCTCTGTCATAATAGGGTTTCCTAGTCAATATAAATTGATATTATTTTATCTAAAAGTTGGTAAATAGCAGGTGTGCTAAAGTTAATTTAACTTAAGTTATAATTTTTTAATATTAATTAAAAATAAGGAAATAAATATGAATAGACAAAAGAAAGTATTACTTACTATTATTTCAACGTTTTTACTCTCTTCTTGTATCAATCAAGGACAGATGTCAGCACAACAAGAGAATGCTTTAGGTGCACAACAAGAGAGAGCATTACTTAGTAAAGTACAAACCATACAGCATGGTACCTATTATAATGCCGTAAGAAGAGTGGGTTCACGTATTGCTCGTGTGGCAAACCGTCCAAACTTCCAATGGAGCTACCATCTCATTAAAAATGACAAACAAGCCAATGCCTTTGTATTGCCAGGGGGTAAAATATTTGTTTATACAGGATTATTTAAATATGCAGCCAATGAAGCCCAACTTGCAGCAGTTGTAGGGCATGAAGTAGCACATGCACTTAAATCACACGGGGTAAAAGGTGCACAGCGTAAACAAAATGCAGGACTTGTGGGTGTCTTACTTCAAGTAGGTATGGGAGTTGCTGGGGTAGATCCAGCACTTGCAAAACAAGTCAATCAAGTCTATGGTCAAGGTGCAACATTAGGATACATTAGACCTTATTCAAGACAAAATGAATCAGAGGCAGACAGTATAGGATTGATGCTCATGGCAAAAGCAGGATATGATCCAAGAGAAGCTTTACGTTTTTGGGAAAAATTTGCTAGACAAGGACAGTATATACCAGAGTATCTTTCTACGCACCCTGCTCCTGAAACACGTATAGAAAATCTTAGACGATTGATGCCTCAAGCTGTGGCTATTTATAATCAATATAAAGGAAGAAAGCATTAAATTTGCTTTTTTCCCTGAAAAAAGCGTTATTTTTGGTTACTCTTTTCTTCTTCTTGCATATCGATGCGTCTTCCTTCATGATCAAATTTACTTTTATAGTAATTTCTGATGATACCAAAGGTTAAATAGACAAATAAAATAATAGCAATAATATAAAGTATATCACCCAAAGACATTAGTAGCCTCCTGCCAATGTATTCTCAATCGTAATTTTTTCAAAACCTTCATAGTTTTGTCTTAAAGCATCATACATAACAATACCTACACTCACACCAAGATTAAGACTTCGTCCTTTACTTCCCATAGGAATAGTCATACACTGCTCTGGGTGTGCTAAAAGCACTTTTTCATCAATACCTTTAGTCTCTGAGCCAAATAAAATATGATCATCTTTTTGAAAAGGTACATGAAAGTAAAGATTGTCAGTTTTTGTAGTAGCCATATAGCTATTTTGTACAATAGGATGTTCTGCTAAATAGGCATCAAAACTCTCCCATACTACCAAATCGAGATGTTTCCAGTAATCAAGTCCTGCACGTTTTACTGCTTTATCATCAATATCAAACCCTAGTGGTTTAATCAGATGTAATGTGGCACCTAAATTGACACATAGTCTGCCAATAGTGCCTGTATTTTGCGGAATTTGAGGCTCAACCAAGACTATATTAAACATGATTTAAAAAATGACCGTTTTGTTGCCATTGATAAATACTCTATCATGCAATACAAGATCCAACGCTCGAGAAAGTACGATTTTTTCGCCATCACGACCTGCACGTTGCATATCTTTCCACGAAAAACGATGATTTACAGGAATGACATCTTGGGCAATAATAGGACCTTCATCCAAATCATCTGTCACATAATGTGCTGTTGCACCAATAATTTTCACTCCTCTATCGAACGCTTGTTTATAGGGGTTAGCCCCAATAAATGCTGGTAAAAATGAGTGATGAATATTGATGATTTTTTCTGTATAGGCTTTTACAAAAGTGGGGGTTAAAATACGCATATATTTTGCAAGAACAATATAGTCAAAGGTGTAAGTATCGATACATTCTCTTATCTTTTTTTCATGTGCTTCTCGCGTTAAGTCATTGGCAGGAATATAAAAGAAAGGAATATCAAATCTTTCAACCAATGCTCGTAATGTGTCATGATTGGCAATCACACATGCTATGGAAGCTCCCAACTCTCCAGCAGCATGACGTATAAGTATGTCACCCAAAGCGTGTGATTCTTTGGTGGCGAGTATCACTATTTTTTTATCTTTTGGTTCGATGACTCGTATATGTGCCTCTTTAGGTGCAACCAAACGTAGTGCTTTTAGTAACTCTTGCGTATCAAAATTTCCAGATACCACAGTACGCATAAAAAATTTACTTTTTTCTTTGTCTACAAATTCACGGTTGGTATCTATATTTAAATCTCTTTCATAAAATACTTTAGAGATATTATACACCAGCCCTTTTGCATCTTCGCAGTCTATAAGCACTCTTGCTCTTTTTTCCATACCCAAAAAACCTTTGTAAAGTGGGTTTTTAACCCACTAAAAATATATTATATTAATTAACGTGATGCATAATCTGCTACGATATCTCCCATTTGTGAACATGTCACAATCTCTGTTGCATCATAATCACCAATATCTCCTGTACGATATCCCTCTGCCAAAGTTTTTTTAATCGCTTCATCTATTTTGTCTGCTGCTTCATTTTCGTTGAGTGCATAACGCAACATCATACTTGCACTTGAGATAGTTGCCAGTGGATTTGCAATCCCCTGACCTGCAATATCTGGTGCAGAACCATGTATGGGCTCAAATAAACCTACACCTTTACCAGTACTTGCACTTGGAAGAAGCCCAATCGAACCAGAGAGCATACTTGCTGCATCAGAGAGGATATCACCAAAAATATTACTTGTAAGGATAACATCAAACTGTTTTGGATCACGGATAAGTTGCATAGCTGCATTATCTACATACATATGTGAAAGTGCCACTTCTGGATAATCCACGGCTATTTCTTCTACTATTTCTCTCCAAAACTGGCTTACTTCTAATACATTAGATTTGTCTACAGAACACAAACGTTTATTACGTTTCATAGCAATATCAAACGCAACAATGGCTATACGCTTTACCTCTTCACGGGTATAAATCATCGTGTTAAAAGCTTTGTCATCTTCGAGTGCACGAGGTTGACCAAAATAGAGTCCTCCTGTAAGCTCACGCACCACCATAATATCAACCCCTTGAATCACAGAAGGTTTTAGGCTTGAAGCATTAACCAATTCATCATAAACCATAGCAGGTCTAAGATTTGCAAAGGTTCCCATCTCTTTACGTAAAGCCAAGAGTCCAGATTCTGGACGTAATGTTCTTTCTAGATTGTCCCATTGTGGACCACCTATGGCACCAAAAAGTATGGCATCACATTGCTTCACACCTTGAATAGTCTCTTCAGGAAGTGGCACACCAGTTTGATCTATTGCCGCACCACCAAGTAATAGCTCTTCATATTTGAGATTAAATCCTTGGGCAACAGAGACAGCATCTAGTACTTTAATTGCCTCATCAACAATTTCTGGACCAATTCCATCACCTTTTATCACACCAATTTTATAACTTCTATTCATGTTTTATACCTTTTCCCTAATTTCTTTTTTTGCAAATTCTATCAATCCACCTGCATCTACCAACGCTTGCATAAATGCTGGTATAGGTGCAAATTTATAGGTTTTGGCTTGTGTGACATTGATCACTTCGCCTGTGTTCATATCTATACGCACAGTATCTCCTTCATCAATATCAGCTGCCTCTTTTAGTTCAAAAATAGGCAATCCCATATTGAATGCATTTCTATAAAATATACGTGCAAATGTAGGTGCTATTATAGCACTCACACCTGCTGCTTTTAATGCTATTGGGGCATGTTCTCGGCTTGATCCACATCCAAAATTTTCACCAGAGACAATAATGTCACCCTCACGCATATTAGATACAAATGCTGGATCTGCATCTTCCATGACGTGCTTGGCTAGTTCTGACGCATCAGATGTATTAAGATATCTTGCAGCAATAATAAGATCCGTATCTATGTTATCACCAAATTTCCAAACTTTACCTTGCAAAGTAATCCTTAGTATATAGAGAAAAAATCCTCTTAAAATTTTCGCGATTATATCTAAAAAAAGATAATTTAGCAAAATTTTATACCAATTTCTTATGATTTTTCGGTATAATCCACCTTAATTATTACTGAGGATTTTCACCTCACATATTTAAGGATTTACATGGCAGCAAAAGACAGTATGAAAAACATAGAGACGTTATTTAAATCTAAAAAGAAAAGTGATGTGATTACACTTGAAAATATTGCTAAAGAGTTCAGTAAAATGCCTACTGCAGCACAAGCAAAAAAAATATATAAATTTTCTACAGACAACAAAATTGACATTGTTTCTGCTTCAGAGTATGCAAAATTTTTGACAGAAAAAGAGAATCAAAAACGTATAGATGCAAGAAATAAGCTCAATAAAGATGGTGAAGATGAATTTGATTTAAACAAAGAAAAAGAGGTATTAGAGTGGAGTCGTTCTGATTCACCAGTGCGTATGTATCTTCGTGAAATGGGAAAAATACCTCTTTTAACCAAAGAAGAAGAAGTAGATCTTTCTATGCGTATTGAAGAAGGTGAAGATATTATTATTGATGCGATTTGTTCTGTGCCTTATCTTATAGGATATATTATCAACTACAAAGAACCTTTACTTAACCGTGAAAGACGTGTTAAAGAGTTATTTAAAAGTTTTGAAGATGAAAAAGCTTCCACAGATGATGACAATGCAGAAGAGAGTACAGAAGAGGCTTCAGAAGAAAAAGCCCCAAAAGATGATAAACGTGTCAAACAGGTTATAGAGAGTTTTAAACAACTCGAAAAAACAAAAAAAGAGTGGATGAAAGCACGTGAAGATTTAGATACATTCTTAAAAAATGAGACAGATTCTGTTGCTATACTTCATGAACGTCTTAAAATTGCTTTCAAAAAAGAGCAACTTAAACTTGCACTATTAAATTTAGGGCCCACTTCAAAGTTGATTAATGAACTAGTAAAAGCGATGGAAACAGCTTTAAAATCTGATGATAGTTTTGATAAAGAACTAAAACGTTTAGAATACAAACTACCTCTGTTTAATGATATATTAAAAGAGAACCACCAAAAGTTATTGGATAATATTATCAATATGGATAAAGAGGATATTATTGATGTTGTGCCAGAGACAACAATGGTTTCTACCTACGTGGAAATTAAAAAACTTTTTGAAACCAGAGAAGCCAGTAAAGGTGGTTTTGACTTAACAGAAGAGAAACTTCAAGAAATTTTAGGACAAATCCGCCAAGGTAAAGCCAAATCAGAAGTAGCAAAAACACGTATGGCAAAATCAAACCTTAGATTGGTTGTTAGTATCGCCAAACGCTACACCAACCGTGGTCTTCCTTTCCTTGATCTTATCCAAGAAGGAAATATTGGTTTAATGAAAGCAGTGGATAAATTTGAATATGAAAAAGGCTATAAATTTTCTACCTATGCTACATGGTGGATACGTCAAGCTATCTCCCGTGCTATTGCAGACCAAGCCAGAACTATTCGTATCCCTATTCATATGATTGAGACCATAAATCGTATCAATAAAATCATAAGAAAGCACCTTCAAGAGACAGGAAAAGAGCCAGATCTTGATACCATTGCAAAAGAGGTAGGACTCTCTGTAGACAAGGTTAAAAATGTCATCAAAATCACCAAAGAGCCTGTTTCATTAGAAACACCTGTAGGCGATGAAGATGATGGTAGATTTGGTGACTTTATCGAAGACAAAACCTCACTTAGTCCTACAGACGTAGTACTTAAAGATGATTTAAATAATCAGATTGATGAAGTACTAGATCAACTAAACGAAAGGGAAAAGGCTGTGATTCGTATGCGTTTTGGTCTTTTAAGCGACGAGAGTGACAGAACCCTTGAAGAGATAGGGAAAGAACTAAGTGTTACCCGTGAGAGAGTAAGACAAATAGAATCATCAGCGATTAAAAAGTTAAAACATCCAAAAGTAGGACGTAAACTTAAAAACTATATTGAGGAGTAAAGTGTTAATACATTTTATGTATAATACCCTCAATCAAAAATAAATCCACCATTTGGAGCTTTGTATTATGTTAAGATTTGCACCCTCGCCTACTGGCGATATGCACATAGGCAACTTACGGGTTGCTATACTCAATTATCTTGTTGCACAACAACGTAAAGAACCTTTTATTATTCGTATTGAAGATACAGATAAATTACGTAATATTGAAGGCAAAGATACAGAAATTATGCAAATACTTGAAAAATTTTCGCTTCCTCATGAGAGTGTTTTTCACCAAAGTGAGCATTTGCATATACATCAAACCCTTGCAATAAGACTCCTTGAAAATGATAAGGCATTTATTTGTACTTGTACGCCTGAGCAATTAGAAGCAGACAGAGAAGCATCTAAAGCCAAAAAAATTGCTTACCGATACTCAGGACGCTGTGAGCATATAGATAAATCTCAACACAATGCATTGAAAGCCTCTGGTGAACCTTTTGTATTGCGTATTAAAAAACCAAACAGTGATATTGTCAATCATGATTTGATAAAAGGCGATATTAAAACAGCACCCAATGAGGTAGATGCTTTTGTTATTTTGCGTGCAGATGGTACACCTACTTATAATTTTGCTTGTGCTTGTGATGATATGCTAAGTGGTGTTGATTTTATTATTCGTGGAGAAGACCATCTCTCTAACACACCCAAACAAAAACACATCCAAACCCAATTGGGTTACGAACAAGAGAGTACCTATGCACATTTGCCTATTATCTTAAATACCTCTGGCAAAAAGATGTCCAAACGTGATGATGCAAGTTCTGTTAAATGGTTGTTAGAAGAAGGCTTTCTTCCTGATGCTATTATAAATTATCTTTTGTTGCTAGGTAACAGTAAAGCCCCAAAAGAAATATTTACATTACCTGAAGCCATAGCATGGTTTGATATTGAAAATATTTCAAAATCTGCTGCAAAATTCGATATCGATAAATTACGTTTTATCAACAGAGAGCATCTTAAAAAAATGGATGACAAAGCACTCTCTTTGCTCTTTGATTTTGCAGATGAAAATATAGGTAAACTTGCCAAACTTTACCTTGAAGAAGCAAGTACAACCAAAGAACTCAAATCAAAAATAGATGCTATTTTTAAGGCAAAAGATTTTCAAAATGAATGGGAGAAAGAGATGATGCTTATAAAAGAACTTATTCAAAATGCACCTATGATAGACAATTTTGATGACTTTAAAACACACATTATGAAAGAGAGTGGACTTAAGGGAAAAAGTTTCTTTAAACCACTTAGACTTTTACTTACTGGTGCGGCACATGGACCTGAACTTTCAGATATCTATCCGCTTATCAAATCATACTTATTGGAGATTGCCTCATGAATGCACTCATTTATGCTATTGTTCAAACCCTACACTCTGTTATAAATCTTTATATTTGGATTATTATTGCAGCTGCACTTATTAGTTTTGTAAGACCTGATCCTCATAACCCTATTGTTCAAATACTTCATCGTTTAACCGATCCTGTGTTTAGTTTTGTTAGACAAAAAATGCCTTTTTTAACTTTTTCTGGGATTGACTTTTCGCCAGTTGTTGTCATTTTGGCATTGCAACTTATCGATAATTTTATGATGCAATCACTACTTGGATAAGCACCTATGAGAGTTTGTATAAGTTTATGTTTAGGACTCTTTTTTCACGCTACCCTGCTTCAGGCACAAAGTCTGGATTTTGCAACTGTTCATGCTATGCCAAAAAGTGTTGAAAAAGATTATTATATTTGGCGTTTTCTATCTCGCCCTCAAACCACAGCCATACAAGCACGTAAAATCATACTAGAAACCAGCCATTTAAATAAAAAATTGCGTGTTGCATATAAGAGAAAAACAAAAGCTAATCCTCCATTTGCTTGTAAAACACAAGATATTACACCAGATTATATTTGGAAAAATAGAAGTGCTGCAAATAAGTATTTTAAACAAGGTTTAGCACTTCTTAGAGCTAATAATCCTAAATTGGCTGCAAATTACTTCGACGCTTCACGTAAATATTATCAAAAACGTTACGAGAAAGATAAGGCTCTTTTTTGGCTTTATCTAAGTACACACAACAAAACCTATTTAAAATATCTTCAAAAAAGTTATAGCGTCAATATATACACACTTTTAGCAGAAGATGCCATTGATGGCACATACCCTAAAACCATTACAGAACAATTTAGAAAAAAACATCTTACAGGATTTGATCCTAAAAATCCCATTATATGGGCAACAATAAAACAAAGAATGAGACAAAGTTCAAATAAGCAAATAGATCATATGGCAAACTATTATGCTGCACAAGATAGCATAGGGATATATACCTATTTAAAAGCAGAAGCATCTGAGCATACAAAATCATATTTTCCTATGCCCTACCGTGATGCTATGCGAAATATGTCTGCCTCACGTCAAGCACTTATTTATGCCATTGCACGACAAGAAAGCCGTTTTGTACCAGCATCTGTCTCTCGTTCTTTTGCCCTTGGCATGATGCAATTTATGCCATTTCTCATCAAAGATATAGCCAAGAAAAAAGGCTACAACATGGATTTAGATGAAATGTTTAATCCCTATAGAGCCATAGAGTTTGCCGATTATCATCTTAATTATCTTAATAAATATCTTTATCATCCTCTCTTTGTTGCCTACGCATACAATGCAGGTATTGGATTTACCAAAAGATACTTACAGAATTCTAGTCATTTTAGAAGAGGACCGTATGAACCATATATGAGTATCGAGACCATGAAAAATGCTGAAGCAAGAGAATATGGAAAAAAGGTGTTGGCCAACTATGTTATCTATCTCAATAAACTAGGTGTTTCTACAAGAATAACCCCTCTTATTGAAGTCCTAGCAACCCCTTCTCAAACAGATGCTTTTAGAAAATAGAATTTTGTTTTTCAAAGACATATTTTGCAACTTTTGCAAACTCTAATGTGCCTTTTCCGTAAATTTCACTATCAATAATGAGTTTAAATTTCTTTTTATTCATATGTGGGAAATGTACCAAATAAAATTTACTCCATTCTGAGATAAAGCCGATATCTTTTAGCAAAGGGCTTCCCTTTGGTATACTTTTCATATTGAGTGCATCTTTTCCACCTAGAGTTAGAGAAAAATCATGATTCACAAGAATTTGATTCTCTTTGTCTTCATTATAAATACCTATAATAAAATCTTCAGTAGCATTTTTATCATGATTAAAAATGGATTGGTTTGCATAGGTATTATTGAGATAGGTAGCAGTAAGAAGCACTTTTGTAACACCATTTTGCATCAGTTGCGTTTTTTCAGTTTTTTGCAATTTTTTATAATACATTTTATTGCTTTCATAATTTTGCATAAGTGCTTGTTCATCTTTGGATGAACATCCTACTATCAATAAAAAACTCACTGCTACTAAACCTATTTTAACCACATATAATCCTTTTTAGATAAATAACTTATTCTGTTGATTTTAACATAGTTTCAATAAACATTTAAGTATAATTATTTTAATCTAAAAATAAGAAATCCAAAATGATGCAATAGCGTGCTAAAATAGCATTATTAAAGGGTAAGGGTACAATGTGAAAAAAAGAGTTGCTGTTGCATTTACAGGTCCTTCAGGCTCAGGAAAAACCTCTCTCGTACAAAAAATCGCAAACCAATTAATCAAAGAATATCGCGTTGCAATTATCAAAAACGATCCCAAAGATAAAGCACAATTTGATGTTGCAGGAAAAGACAGTTATCTTTTTTTTCAAACAGGTGCTGAAGTGGTAGTAACCTCTCCTACGCGTACGACCTATTTTTCTCAACGTGAAAAAACTTTGGATGATATCATCTCAATGGTCAATACCTTTGATATCTTATTGGTAGAGGGACTCAAAACCCTACCTCTGCCTCGTATTGCTATTTTTCGTAACAGTATTGATATCTCTTATTTCGAATGTTCTGAAGCCATAGCCATAGACGACAGTATTGATCTAGCAAAATATACTATACCCAAAGATATTACATTGCTTGACTTAAACAATACAACACAAATTATTGAGTGGATTCATGCCCACGCTAAAACTGTATAATAAGGATAATAAACATGCATACTATTATTGAAACCATAAAAAGCATTGCTTTTGAGATAGATCAAGCAATCAAAACAGAAGATTTAGGCTACAGTAACAGTGAAAATTCTTCTGGAGAAGACCAACTTAAACTAGATGTTCAGTCTGACCTTATCATAGAAAAAGCGTTTGCTTCTGTTGCTGTAGTAAAAAACCTTGTAAGCGAAGAGAAAGAAGGTGTTTTAGAGCTTCATGCAGAAGGAAAATATACAATCTGTTATGACCCACTAGATGGCTCTAGCCTTGTAGATGTTAATCTATCTGTGGGATCTATTTTTGGTATCTATGAAGGTGTATTAAAAGCACAAAACCTTGTTGCTTCTGCCTATGTGGTGTATGGACCTAGAGTAGAGCTTGTCATTGCACAAAAATCACAAAAACCTATGCTTTATCGAGTCTTAAATAATGCTTTTAAACAAATCGCTGAGATTACGATGGAGAAAAAAGGCAAACTTAATGCACCAGGAGGCACACAGCAACATTGGGAAAAACACCATAAGATATTGATTGATGATCTCTTTGCACAGGGCTATCGTTTGCGTTATTCCGGAGGCATGGTGCCAGACCTTCACCAAATCATGCTTAAAGGTGGTGGACTTTTCTCCTATCCTGGTACATCAGACAAACCAGAGGGCAAACTCAGACAACTCTTTGAGGTCATTCCTTTTGCCTTTATCTATGAACAAGCAGGAGGGGAAGCGATTGATGATAAAGGCATAAGACTGATGGAACTTGTACCTAAGCACCCACATGACACAAGTCCTTGTTTTTTTGGATCTGTCTATGAGATAGATGTCATGAAAAAAGCCTATGGAATTGAAGCCTAATGCCTGAGAATACCCTCGATGAATGGCAGATTCTCCTCACTCAGAAAAAAACTGAACTTGAAACTTGCCAAACACAACATCAAGTAAAAAGCTGTATGCAATGTAATGAATTACTTACATGTGTATTAAGAGACAGTTATGTAAAAGCAGTTTATGACTCCATGAGCAAGGGTCAAGGTGGAGGGTTTGAGTTTTAGATTTCCCCTAAAAATCTTTTTTATAGATAATATCTACAGATTGTGACTCTTCGCTCATTTGTATGACACTTTCTGTACGTTTATTGTTTTGATATTTTAATTTTATTTTAGGTACGTCACCATTGATGTAAATTACTGTGGTTCTGTTGTTAAGTTTTTTTCCTACTTCTATACTGTTTCCTTCTCCAAAAGCCAAATGATCTACATGTATGCCTATATTAGACAAAGCTGATTTTGCCATGACTCCCCCCATCATTTTCATCATTTCATTGCCACTATGTGTAGTACCTTTTGTTTCAGAATCAAATAAAATTACAGAAAGTATCTCTTCTCGAGTCAATGTTGGATTTGAAGAAAAATTAACAATAGGATTATTTTGCGTACCTGTAATACGAATAGTAATAAGATAATCAATAGACTTATATTTTGCTTTTAGATCGAGTATAGGTTTTTTCACATCTCCTGCAAAATAGATGGCACTTTTTGCAAGTACGAATCTTTTTTTCTCAAAGACATATGTTCCTCCACGAAGCAAGGCTATGGAGCCTAAATAAAGTATCTCTCCCCCTCTTTCTTTATTGATGTTAAAACTTGGCTTCAATTTTATATTAATAGCACCTTGGTGTAAATGTAATGGTTTTTTGCTTTCTACTTGGAGGGCTAAACTAAGATTTTTCATAAATGGGCTTTTTTTGCTTTTACTCATTCGTTGCAAAATAATAATATCACTATCCGTGGCAAAAGAACTTTTAGTATTTAAAGTTGGAATGATATTTCCTTCTAAAAGTGTAACCTTCCCCTGCACAGAAGTATATGCTTTATCTATCCCAATATTCACATCTAATTTTGTATAAATATCTATCATTTTATCTTTAATATGAAAACGGTCTGCTTTTGCAACAAATGCACCTTTTTGCGTATTTAGCACATAATTTCCTGTAAGCTTCAAACTATCATTAATCCAAAAATTTGAGACAGTTATCGTATCACCTAACGCAATAGTTGCTTTTTTAGAAGAAAAATATTTTTGATTATTTAATGTTACTTTATATGATTTCAAAAATATATTAGATGCATCCATACTTGCAACAACTTTTATATCTTTGAGTGTATATTTTGTTTTTTTATCTGCTTTATATATGAGCTTGGAAGAAGAGAGTAAAAGTGTGGCAGTTTTCATATTTTCTACATCTAGTCTTAGATCTATTTTCCCTTCAAGTGGAGGTAAATCTCCTTCAAAGGTATACATTTTATTAAGCTGTTTGCGTAAACTAGTCATAGATTTTATTTGGGTTTTAATTTTAAGTTTATTTTTTACATTGCCTTCAAGCTTTGTAGAAAGTCCTGCTAGATTCAACTTTCCATTTAGTCGACCATTTTTTAAACCATATATCACATGACTAGAAAGTTCTTTTGATTTTAAATTGACAACCAAAGTATCTTTTTTTAGTGTAATGTTTGTTTGCAAAGGACTTAATGCTCTCCATTTTATATTTGCATCATAGGCTTTTAAAAGAGATTTTTTAGGTACATCTACTTTGGCTTGAAGTGATATCTCTTTCCCATACGTCACATCGGCATCTATATTGACCACATTAGACGATATATTTACTTTTCCTTTACCCGAAGTGACATTTTTAAAATCTAAGGGCATATCTACTTGTATTGAGGCTTTTGTATTTTTTAGTTTTTCAGGCAATGCTACAAAACTATTGACTGCTACAGGACTTAAAGTTTCTAGATGCAATATACCTGTTTTAAAATCTTTAGAATCCAAATTACCTTTCAATTGTTTAGAGGAGAGTATCACATGTATACTTTTACTATCTCCATTGTAACGAACAAGTAGATTTTCAAGTGGTTGTACAAGTTTTTTCTCTATGCCTTTAAGTTTTTTTGCTTTGAGTTCACCTCTATAAGAGTATGTATCACTTTTTTTAAAGTGATTGGTAAAATCCACTTTTTTTGCATAAGGTGTAGTCAATAGTGCCTTAGTATCTATCGTTAACACATGGGTATGTATATTATAATCAAGATGAGAAAAAAGATTGTCCACATCTACATTAAATGTTCTGTTTTTACCTTCAAGTATTTTTTTACCCTTGGTTTTTATATCGGCTATTATCGTATCTTTAGAAGCATTGATATCGACTACTATCTTATGAATAGCTTTCTTGCGTAATGGCAATCCATAAAGTGTATAAAGTTCTTTTTTGGGAAGTAATTTTGCTTCACCTAAAAGATGGTTATTTTTTATGCTTCCTTTATAAGAGAGTTCAGAAAGATTTGTTGACGCATTTAAATCTACTTTAGCCTTTTTTAACATAAGATTTTTTACATCAAAAATCAGATTTTTTGCTTTAAGATTTGATTTTTTTATTTCTAATGGACCATATTTTGTTGCCAATATATTTGTTTCTATATGTTTTATCTTGACCCATTTTGGCAGAGATTTTGGTGCTTGTGTCGTAGGGTTACTATGTTTTGTTGTTTTGTTATCATCTTTTACAAGTAACCTTTGTACTGCAGATATATTTACATCATTTAGACGTACATCATCCAAGCTAAGTATCTGTTTTTTCATCTTTCCTTTTAGATAAATGTTACTAATATTACTTTCTAGACCAAATACAACATTATCAATATTGTTTAACACAAAGGGTGTTGTATCTATAGCGAGATGTTTGGCTTTTAGATAGGCATCTTTTATAAACATATTTTTATATGTCATAGATAAAATATTTGTTTCTACATTTTTAATATTTATCTGTTTTGGCATCCATATATTATGATTATTCTCTTTTTTAACCTCTTTTTTTGTACTGTTTTTCTCTTTTAAAAAGTGTTGTTGTATCGCTGAAATATTGACATCTTTTAGAGATAAATCTTCTAAAGAGATAACACGATTTTTGAAATTTCCTCTGATAGATATCTTTGTTATATTACTATCTACTGCAAAGTCTAATCCTTCTATCTCTAAATTATTTTTTTTATACTTCAAATGTTTTGTTTTTAACATGGCTTTTGAAACTTTTATACCATCATAGGTAAAAGGTTTTAATGAAATATCAACATGATTTACACGAAGTGCATAATCAAAATCATTTTTATTTTCATCTTGTGTACTATTTTTATCGCTAGTAAAAGTCTGTATCAATTGCTCAATAGCTGTCACATTTGCATCTTTTATTTGTAAAGTATTGATTGTAATTGTGTGTTTAAGTAAGGTATTTGGATTCCATTTTAGTTGTATATGATTGGCTAATTTTTCACCTTTAAAACGAGGGTTTTTTATGGTGATACCTTGTAAAAAATTTCCTTCTATCGTATCATAGCTTATATTATAATCTGGTGCAAATGAAGCCATTATTTTTTTGATTACAAAAGGTGAATTTGCTGCAAAATAAATACCCAATCCCAATAAGATAAGAGTAACCAATAAAAAGAGAACGATTTTTCGTAACCACAATAAACCATCTAAGAAAAAGTGGCTCAAAATGATTGCCCTATTTGAAATGAAATACCATATTCAGAAGGTTTATTGACGTTAAATCCTACATCTAACTTAAACGGACCAATAGGTGTTAAATAGCGTACTCCAAGTCCTGCTGATGAGATAACGTCTCCAGAAAAATCATAACTATTTTCATTGAGCATCGTATTGTCTGAAAATAGTGCACCATAAATTTTATCGTGCAAAGGATAATCTGCTTCAACGGACAGATTAAGCATCGTAGAAGCCCCATTAATACTGTCAGATGTCTTAGACTCTATGACACCAATCGTATTAAATCCATATGCTCGGTTAGAAAATGAACCCCCTGCAAAAAAGAGTTTGGACTCAGGTAACTCATTTCTTTGTTCATCTACAATTCCTAGTTTTCCTACCGTTGCTAAAGTAAGCTTATCAAAAAATGTATAGATTGCACGTCCCTCTATGTATGCCTTTAGGTAAGAACTGGCATTTGGTTTGTAATCTAGCCCATACTCTAATGCTGTAGCAAAATAGTATCCAAATTTAGGATTTAATATATCATCTCTTGCATCATATATCATATCTATATAAGGGTATAAAAGTAAAAATGTACCTGCATTAATCGCTTGTAAAATACTCTCACCTTTTTTTAGATTGTCTTCTTCGCTAATATCAATGTTTTCTACAGCCATGCCGACTTTAAGTTTTAGCCTTCCTTCATTATGCTCTAAAAAAAATCTATCAAACCCTTTTTTTTCTCGAAATCCTGGATATATTAAATTTGAATATCCAAATTTCAT
>QNZW01000216.1 GCA_003978375.1 Sulfurovum sp. | reverse complement strand
TATGTTTGCGGGTTTGACAGAACCACCATAAAGAAGTGGCTTGTCATGAAGAGCTTTTTTTAATGCTCTATGTGTTGTAGATATCTCTTCAACAGTCGCAGAACGTCCTGTACCAATTGCCCAGATAGGTTCATACGCGATAATAAGATTTTCATACTCTATATCTATGCCATCAAACTGTGCAAGAAGATACTGCATCACAGACTCTAAGCCTTTTTCACGGATGTTTAATGGTTCTCCTATACAATAGATAATTTCAAAATCTTGTTCTTTGAAAAATGCAAATTTTTGAGCCACCATCTCTTGGGTTTCTTTTAAAATTTCACGTCTTTCACTATGTCCAATCAAAATAGTTTTTATGCCAAACTCATCCAATTGCTCTAACCCAATCTCACCTGTATAGGCACCATTTTGTGCAGGATAAGCATTTTGTGTACCTAGTGTGAAATTACCTTCATAGCTATCTAATGCTGTAGACGGAGGAAAAATATAAACACTATCTTCAGAATTTTTGGCACGTAATTTCTCTTGCATCTCTTCCACGTAAAGTTGTGTACTTTTTCGTGTATGATTGGTTTTAAAATTGGCTGCATATATCATACTTTTTCCTCTATACTTTTAATGCTTCTATACCTGGAAGCTTTTTCCCCTCAATCAGATTAAGACTCGCTCCTCCACCTGTACTTACAAAAGTCATCTCTTCTACATCACCAGCTTTTTGGGCTACATCAGCAGTATCACCTCCACCTACGATAGTCGTTGCATGTGTATCTGCAATATCATGTGACATTTTAAGGCTACCCTTTGAGTATTTATCCATTTCATATACACCCATTGGACCATTCCAAATAATCGTTTGGGCATCGTTTAGTACTTCACGAAAAAGCCTTGAAGAAGCAGGTCCAATATCTAGCCCCATCCAATCTTTTGGAATCTCTTGAGCTGGAAGATATTTTGCAATGCCATTTTCACTAAACTCCATTGAACAAACAACATCTACAGGAAGATAAAATTTAACGCCTTGGGCTTTTGCTTTATCCATCACAGCTTTAGCCTCATCAAGAAGATTGTCCTCTACAAGTGAGTTTCCTATTTCATAACCTTGGGCTTTAAAAAATGTAAATGCCATTCCTCCACCTATAATAATTTTATCTACCTTATCTACCAATTGCTTGAGTGCTTCTAATTTTCCAGAAACTTTAGAACCACCCACAACTGCTACAAAAGGACGAATAGGATTTTGCAATGTTTTTTCAAAAAAGTTTACCTCTTTTGCAAGTAAGAATCCTGCTGCTTTATGCTCATTGTCAAACTCTTTTGCCATCGCATCAATAGAAGCATGTGCCCTATGACAAGCACCAAAAGCATCATTAATATAAATATCTGACATACTTGCAAGTTCTTTTGCAAAGGATTCATCATTTTTTGTTTCGCCCTCTTCATAACGCAAGTTTTCTAATACCAAAACTTCTCCACCTTGAAGAGCTGCTGCTTTAGATTTAGCATCTTCTCCTACAACATCTTTTGCCAATTGTATATTGTCTGCAATTTTTAATAATCTTACCAATCTCTTAACCACAGGATTTAATGAATATTTTTCTTCATACTTACCTGCTTCGGGACGATCAAAATGTGATCCTAAAATAATCTTACAATCTCTATCAATACAATAACGAATGGTTGGTAGTGCTTCTCTAATACGTCTGTCATCTGTAATATTTCCATCTGCATCTCTTGGAACATTAAAATCACATCGTATGAATATTCTTTTCCCATCAATATCTAAATCTTTTATTGTTTTCAAATTATATTTCCTTCGTTCTATTTACTTATATGTACTGCCATATCTACCAAACGACAAGAGTATCCCCATTCATTGTCATACCATGAAAGAACTTTTACCATATTCTCACCAATAACCTGAATAGTATCTAAAGGAACCACACTACTGAGCTCTTCTCCTACAAAGTCCATAGAAACCCTATAGTCCTCATCCACTCCTAAAATGCCTTTATGAGAACCTTCTGATGCACGTTTAAATGCTTCTTTGACGTCCTCTTCTGTCACATTTTTATTTAAAATAACTGTTAAATCAACCATAGAAACATCTGCTGTTGGCACACGAATAGCCTGGCCATTCATTTTACCAGAAAGATTGGGCAATACTTTAGCAATGGCTTTGGCTGCTCCTGTTGTAGTAGGTACTAGATTTACAGCTCCTGAACGTCCTTTTCTTGGATCTTTTTTGTGTTTTGCATCCAAAATAGGTTGAGATGAGGTGTAGGAATGAATGGTAGTCATTAAACCACTTTGTATCCCAAAGGCATCATCAAGCACTTTAGCTACAGGTGCCAATCCATTTGTGGTACATGAAGCATTTGAAACAATACGTTCTCCTGCATATTCATCTGCATTCGCACCCAATACAAATGTAGCTGTGTCATCTTTAGCAGGTGCAGAAAAAAGTACTTTTTGTATACCATTATCAAAATAAGGCTGTACAGATTCTGCTGTTAAAAAAGCACCGGTACACTCTAGGACTACCTCTGCACCTGTAGAAGCAAAATCAATCTTAGACAAATCACGTTGTGCAAAAATTTTTGCTTTGGTATCACCAATATTCAAATATCCATTGGCTACAGAGACATCATTACGTGTGCCATGCACTGAATCATATTTTACATTATATTCAAGCATCTCTTCTGTACCAGACGCATTTACTGCTACCAGCTCTACATCATTTCTATCTGCAATAATACGTGCGACACATCTTCCTATTCTTCCTAACCCATTGATTGCTACTTTTACTGCCATAGTGAACCCTTATGCATTTTATGCTAAAATTAGGCTAATTTTACAGTAAATGAGGTTAGCATTTGGTTAATCAGTCTAAGCCTAGTGTCGCAGTTTTTGGAGGGAGTTTCGACCCTCCGCATATAGGTCATCAACATATTGTCTCTCTTGTAGAGAAAACTTTAGATATTGACAAACTTCTTGTGGTACCAGCCTACTTAAACCCTTTTAAAACATCTACATTGGCTTCTGCTTCACAAAGGTTACAATGGTGTCATACACTTTATGATACTATTCCAAAGGTAAGTGTGGAAGATTTTGAGATAAAAAAGGGCAAAAGTACACCAACCATAGATACTGTAAAACATTTTAACATACAATATAATGTAAAATATCTTATCATTGGTGCTGATAACTTAGCTTCTTTAACCTCATGGCATGATTTTGCATGGCTAAACGAGCATATTACTTGGGTAATTATTACTAGAGATACCTATACTTTAGATATAAAAGCCTTACGAAAATGGAAGGTACTTACACTTGATACACCCATAAGTTCAAGCCACATACGAGACACAAAAGAATTACATCATATTGATGAAAACATTAAACACTCTGTAAAAGAGATACTAGAAGGAAATACATTCATGACAATAGATAAAAGAGTAGAGAATATTATACATATTCTTGATGATAAAAAAGCAGATGATATAGAAGTATTTAACTTAGAAGATGCAGACTATATTGCTAAGCGTGTTGTCATAGCAAACTCTCTAAACGGAAAACATACCCTCGCACTAGCTGATCATCTTAAAGTAGGGTTAAAAGAGAAAGGGGACACTTTTTTAGCCTCAGATATGACTGATGACTGGGTAGTGATAGACTTGGGAGATATACTCATTCATATTATGGTTCCAGAGTATAGACAACGTTACTCACTAGAACAATTTTTATCTGAACTGGTAGAAAATCAGAAAAAACAAAAGAATAGTCCTGTATAAAAACAGGATGTATTCTTATGTTAATTCATGACCAGATCCTGCTATAAATTCTAAACCTAAAAAAAGTCCAATTGTAAGTAACGGCAAAGCAATAAGCCAACCATAATACTTATGTTTAAACACGTACACCATCAATCCACCCCAAGCAACAAACGTTAAAAGTAAATGTGCTGCAAAAATAGGAATCACAGGACGGGTAAGATTGCCTATTACTGCTAAAGTAATAATAAATCCAAAAGTAGCCAAAGACACCAATAGTTTATTCAGATTTTTATCTCTACTATATTTAAAAAATATGATTCCAAATGTTGCTATTATTATTAAAAATAAAAGTGCTTTCACTCAATCCCTTTCTATAATTTATCTACCACTTGAATACCAAGTATACTAAGCCCTTGCTTAATTGTTTTAGCTGTTAGGTTTGCTAATTGAAGACGACTTACCCTGATTTGTGCATCTACATCCTCTTTTAATATAGGATTTTGTTCATAAAAGCGCATAAACAAGGTAGCTAACTCATACAAATAAGTTGTAAGTTGATGAGGTGTAGCCATATTTGCCGTACGCTGAAGTACATCTTCAAAACGTAGCAACATGACTGCTAGTCTATGTTCCAATGCATCTGTTATCACAATTTCACCTTCTATAGAAGCATTATATTTTCTAAAAATACTTTGAATTCTTGCATAAGCATATTGTAAATAAAGAGAAGTATTGCCATCAAAAGAGAGCATATTGTCCCAATTAAAAATATAATTTGATTCACGGTTCATAGAAAGATCTGCATATTTTACAGCACCTATTCCAATGGTTTTTGCTAAATTTTCTATCTCTTCTTGGCTATATTCATCGATGTTATTGATAGTTTCTTTTGCTTTCATTACTGCCTCATCAAGCAAATCGATTAATTTTACCACACCTCCATCACGTGTCTTAAATGGTCTACCACTTTTATCCATCATCATACCAAACCCAATGTGCTCTAAGTGAACATCTTCAGTCACAAAATTTGCTTTTTTGGCCACTTGAAAGACTTGATTAAAATGCTCTGCTTGTCTCGCATCTACCACATATGAGATACGTTTTACTCCCAACGTCTCACTTCTATATTTTAAGGCTGCAAGATCTGTTGTAGCATACAAATATCCACCATCTCCTTTTTGCACAATAACAGGAATCTCATTCTCTTCTAAAAATACACACTGCGCACCATCACTCTCTTGAAGCATCCCCTTACTATTTAATGCCGATACTATCTGGGGCAATGCATCATTATAAAAACTCTCTGCACGTACATCATTGCGTGTTAAATTTACACCTAATTTTTCATATACCTCTTCACAGTGTCCTAAGGAGATATCAATAAATTTTTGCCAAAGTGCCAAACAATGTGCATCGCCAGATTGTATTTTTACTACATATTCTCTTGCCTTATTTGCAAAAGAAGCATCTGCATCAAAATATGTTTTGGCATCTTTATAAAACTGCTCAAGATCACTAAGATCAACGGAGGCATCTTCATTTTTCATTTCAAGGTATGCAATGAGCATACCAAATTGTGTTCCCCAATCACCAATATGATTTTGACGAATTACCTCATCCCCTAAAAATGTGAGTAAATTGGCTAAAGTATCTCCAATAATTGTAGAACGTAAATGACCCACATGCATCTGCTTTGCCATATTGGGACCAGAATAGTCTACTACAACTTTAATAGGCTCTTCTCTTATAGAAACACCTAACCTCTCATCTTCTAAGGCTATTTGGCACTGTGTAGCTAACCAAAGAGGATTTAGCCATAAATTAATAAACCCAGGACCTGCTATTTCAGCTTTTTCTATGATGCCTGTAAAATCTAAATGATTTATAATTTGTGTAGCTATTTCTCTTGGGTTTTTCCCTAATTTTTTAGACAATGCCATCGCACCATTGAATTGATAGTCTCCAAAATCTGGTTTTGTTGCTTCGGAAACTGACATAGGGATATCTTCTATACCTGCTTTTAAAAAAGCTTCTTTTATACTCTGATTTAATTGTGATTTTAATTTCATATGGTTTTTCCGTATTGGATGGTGTGTAAGTGTTCCCAAATAACTATTTGAGAACAAGATAATATATTATATTAAGCGTTCTCGCTTGTCGTCTCTTTCTTTTTTATTTCATCTACTTCTGACGTTTTAGAAACAATCTCTTTAGGATCTTCGTCATCCTCTTTAATCGCTTTTTTAAAGTCCTTAATTCCTTTTCCCATACCTTTTGCAAGTTCAGGAATCTTTTTGGATCCAAAAAGAAGCACAACAATTGCTAACACAACCAATAACTCTGGCATACTTGGCATACCCATATCAATCCTTTATATTTTGCTATATGCAAACATTAATTTGGACTATTATACTGCAATATGTTTAATGTTACTTTTCACTTAACCAATGCTCTATAAAATTTTCATTGTCTTTATCACTTTGTTTCAATCTTGCTGCCTTTGCAATAGTTACAAATCTTTTCGTTGCTTCTTCTACTGTATTATTGACAATAATAAAATCATACTCATTGACAGCTTTTATCTCCTCTTTTGCATTTTCCAAACGTTCTTGAATAATCTCTTGATTGTCTGTAGATCTTGCATTTAATCTTTCTTTTAACGATTGTAACGTAGGAGGTGTAATAAATGCTGATGTTATGATATCAGCCATCTTTGCCCGTACCAATCTATGCCCCTGCACATCTATATCAAAAATAACCAATTTCCCTGCTTCTAATGCTTCTCTTACAGGGACAAGGGATGTACCATAATAATTACCATGAACTTGAGCATATTCTAAAAAATGACCTGCTTTGATATCTTCTTCAAAATGCTCTTTGGTAACAAAAAAATAATCCACTCCATTTTTCTCTCCCTCTCTAGGAAGACGGGTTGTTGTTGAAATAGAAAAATAGTACTCACCTATTTCGGATGAAGATGCCTGAATAATAGTACTTTTCCCTGCACCACTAGGACCAGAAAGTACCAAAACAGCTCCTTTTTGCATAAAGCTATTTTTCCTCTAACTTTACAGTCATTTTAATCTCTTTACCTTTTAAAAGCTTTTTTATCTTCTTTTTCTCCAACATAATAATACTAAGGCGTATAGCATCTTCTATACGTTTTAATTCTTTTTGGGTAAATTGAGGTTGTTTTTTCTTCTTTTTCTTCTTTTTTTGTTTTTGAGATTTTATTTTTTTAGAAATAAAGATATTATTCTCATCTTGCGCAGCAAAACCCTCGATAATTTCATTCTCTTCTACTATTTCTAGACCATCTGCCATGAGCTGTTCTTTAATGATCTCTATTTTTCGCTTTTCTACCTCTTCCTCACTAAGCTCTTCGTTCTTCATTTTACTATCATCTTCATCTAGTTTTAAAAGTGATTTTATTTTTTTTACTTCATTGGTATCAAGTATTTGTGTATCAGATACTTTTTCATCAGATTCTGTAAGGTAATTGGTACTTAAACTACTCTCTTCTTTGTCAGTTGGCTGGCTTTCTTCTTCTGAGACTAAAGGAAAAATAGAGGGTGGCTTTGTCTCTTCTTTATTATTTACTTTATTCTCTGCTGTTTTAATGTTTTTCAATATTTCAGTAATTTGCGAAGGTAAAAAAGGTTTTCTAATAATCATATCAAAAGCACTACTTCTCTCATCATCGCGCGTAGAAAGAAAAAATTTTTTGTGTGCTGTAAACTTATTTTTTAATTGCCAAATAGTATTTTTATACCTATCTTCATCTACAAATATAACATCATAATGCGTATGTAGAGCCTTATCTATATCTTCCACCTCTTCAAGTGTCATATGTCCATCGCGCGTACAAAGTACCAACAATCTAGAAACTACAGGACTTTGGTTAATAAGTAAAATATGCATCATTAAATACTCCATCTCATATACTTCTGTCATTATAGTATAACTCTAATTAGGACTTGATTTTAAAAAATTCTTATAAGTAAAGGATAAGTTACGCAAGTATGGTACACCCATCAGGATTCGAACCTGAGACCTTCGGTACCGCAAACCGATGCTCTATCCAGCTGAGCTATGAGTGCACATCAAATATACAGTGATATTTGGAAGAGAATTATAACAAACTAAACTTTACTTTAGTGCTAGGTATCACTTTGTTTGGCGTGTTTTATTTCATCAAATTTCATAATAAGCTCTATCTTTTTCATAGGCATACGAAATCTTTTGGCTATATCTGATTTATTTTCTCCCGCACGTACACTTTTCATAACCTCTTCATGAGAAGACAACTTCTCTGCTACTTCTTTCTCTAGCTTAAGTTTATTTATTTTTTTAGTTTTTTCTTCTATAGACTGCTTTAGTGTATCTATATATTCTCTATTATTAATCATTTCACTATGATGTGATGCTTCTAAATTTTCTATGGTTTCATTATTTTTTTTCACCATATTTTGTAATGTATCTATCTCATATGTAAATTTTTTAAATCTATCTTCTTGTACTTTTTTTAATGCCATAATCTCTGTTTCTTTGTCCGTTAACATCTTCTCCAGAGATAATGTAGTTTGTCTGTGCTCTTCTATTGTTTTTTCATACATTAAATTTTGTTCTAAAATTATTTTTTCTTTATTTTTTATTTTTTCTTCAAACGTAATACTATTGTTTTTATTTTTTGTTTTTACTTTTTTTTCTACTTTTTTAAGCTGAGCAATTAATATTTCATTATCATCGATTTTTTTCTCTAATATTAACTTCTCTTTTTTCATTGCTTCTATTTCTTGCTTATATACACTTTCTTGTGTTTTCATTTTTTCTTTTTGTGTGGCTAACGTTTCTTTTAAATTATATATCTCTTTTTCTACCTCTTTATTGGTCTCTTTTTCCATAGTTAGCGTTTGCTGAAGCACGATTGTTTCTGCATCTTTTTGTTTCATTTCTTTTTCTAGTTCCAAATGTGCTTCTTCTAGTTTGTCTATTTTACTTTGAGACACACGTTTTTGCTTTTCGCTTTCTTTATCTTTTTTATTCATCATCTCTTCTAAAAGAAGATTTTTTTCTCTCTCTTTTCTTAAAGATTCTATATACTCTTTTTGTGCCTGTTCATACTCTTGTTTAATTTTGTATGTCTCTTCGTTATTTTGTTTAATTGTTTTTTCTAAACTTAGACGATTGTCTTCTAATTTATGTATTTCATTTTCATGTGAGGCAATTAGCTCTTTTAGTTTTATATCTTTTTGTGTAGATGCTTGTTCCAATGTGATAATATGTTTTCTTTCTTTTTCTAACATTTCATTATGTTTTTTCTCTAACACTTTAGAAGCCATCTCTTTAGAAGCTATCTCTTCTTTATGTTCTTGAAGCATTGTTTCATTCAATTTGTTCAGTTTTTCTATCTCTTCGTTATTTTGTTCAATTGCTTTTTCTAGACTTAGACGATTGTTTTCTAGCTTATCAATCTTACTTTGATGTAAAATATTTTGTGCCTCTAATTCATTACTTTTTTTAATAATGTTTTTTTCTAATGTAGCAATCTTTTCTCTCTCTTCTTGAAGAACTTTTTCATGTTCTTGAAGCATTGTTTGATTATGTTGTTTAAGTGTTTGTATCTCTTCACTTTTTTGATGTAAACTTTTTTCTTGATCCAATCGAATCTTTTCTAATCTACTTACTTCATTGTCTTTTTTACTTATACTCTCTTCTAAGAGTGTTTTCTCTTCTTTATGCTTTTTGAGTATTGTTTCAATATGATGTTTAAGGGCATAAAGCCCATCACTTTTTTGTTTAATAGCCTTTTCTAAAGCTACTTGTTCTTTTTTATGTTTATGAAGTGTAGCTTCATTCTCCTGCTTAAGTCTACGAATTTCTTCACTTTTTTCTTTCATCACTTTTTCTAGATCTGAAGCATCTGCTTTTAGTTTGTCTATCTCAAGCGTATATAAGGTTTTAAATTCTTTGACTTGATTGTCTTTTTTGATACTTGCTTCTTCTAATGAAATAATTTTCTGTGTGACATCTTGAATAACACTTTCATGCATTTGTTCAAGTTTTTTATTTTCTTCTATTCTCTCTTCTATTTGTTGCTCTAATTGTGCTGTGCTTTTTTTAAAACTTAAGATAGTCTTTTCTTTTTCTTCTATCTCTTTTTTTTGTATATCTGCCTGTTCCAATGCTCTTTGTGATGCTTTATATGTCTCTTTCATAGAAGAGAGTGAATCGGCTTTCATCTCCAAAGTCTGCTCTAAAACAGAAATTTTATCAGCAAATTTTTTATTGCTTCGATGTAAAAATATAAGAATTAAGACCAAAACGAAAAGTAAACCAAATATAACCATAGGTATTTCTATCATCTCTATCATTTTAATACACCTCTATAAGTATAAATAGTATAAACATAAATCCCAAATAACCATTGACTGTAAAAAAAGCTTTATCAATTTTTTGAAAATCTTTATCCACAAGATAGTGTTCATATCCTAACATTACCGCACTCAACAATACAGCTATTTTTGCCCAAATTCCTAAATGTGCGGTATAGACAAAAAGTATCCAAAAAACAATAGTTAAAAGATGAAATATTTTTGCTATCATTAGAGTCTTTTGTATGCCAAACTTAGAAGGAATAGAATGTAAACCATTTGCTTTATCAAATGCAATATCTTGCAAAGAGTAAAGCAAATCAAAACCTGCCACCCAAAACATCACACCTAAAGCAAGATAAAGTGACCATAAAGGTATTTCTCCACTCACTGCAACAACTCCAGCTATAGGTGCCAAACCTAGACTCACACCTAAAATAAGATGAGCAAAAGATGAAAAACGTTTAAAAAGTGTGTATGCAGCCAAAATGAATAAAATCGGTATAGAGAGTTGTAATGCCAAAGGATTAACAAAATAAGAAATAAGAACAAACATTATTCCATTTAGAACAATAAATCCTAACATTTCTGTATGATTTACTCTTCCATCTACTGATGGTCTGGTTTTTGTACGAGGGTTGAGTCTATCAATATCTCTATCTAGATAACGGTTCACACCCATCGCAAAATTACGTGCTGTCACTGCTGCCAATACTCCTAAAAAAAAGAGTCTCCATCCAAACCAGGCAGAACCATTTTGCAAAGAAGAAGCAACAAGCATTGCAATGAAAATAAAAGGCAATGAAAATATAGAGTGTTGAAACATCACAAGTTCAGAAAAGTCTTGTATCTTTTTTAAAAAATGATTCTGTTTTAATTCTTGATTTTGCATTGCTCCCTCCTTCTTTTTCTAAGGGTGTGGAATTTTAAGTTTAGAATTTAGTGACCAAGCTACCAAAAGAACCAAAAAAGCAACCACATAAGCATTGGTAATCACTCCATATGCTACAAAAAGATAGAGTATCCATAAAAGAATAGCCCCCAGTGGTGTAGGTACACCTTCAAAATATTTTTCTACTTCCCCTACATCTACCTTAAGATTAAATTCTACTAGTCTACGTAATCCGCTTATAACGTATATAATAAAAACAAACCCTAAAAATAGCTCTTCAAAACCAGAAATGCCTATATACTTTTTTACCGCATAAAAAAGTAAAAATGCGGGCATCACAACAAATGACAAAAAATCTGCAAAACTGTCTAATTGTATACCAAATTCGGTAGAAAGATGATACTTTCTTGCTAATTTTCCATCTATAATATCACAAGCACCTCCTATCCATGCCAATATAATAGCTGTAGGAAAATCCCCTTTTACAATAAAATAAATAGCCATTAACCCCATAGATACATTGAGATATGTCACCATATTTGCAATATTAAATCGATTCTCTTTGTCAAATAAATTCATAGATACCCTTATTGTATTCAATAGTATTTTACCTTTTTTGTTGTTATGCTATGATTACACATGAATAAATTTAAACAACTTGCTCTCATAGGCTCAACTGCTTCAGGTAAAACATCACTTGCTATTGCCTTAGCACAACAGATGAATGCTTATATTTTATCGTTAGATTCTTTGGCTGTCTACAAATATATAGATATTGTTTCAGCAAAACCCACACTAAAAGAACGTGCAGATATTGAACATTTTGGCATAGATGTCGTCTATCCCAATGAAGCCTTTGATGTCACAACTTTTATAAAACTCTATCAAGAAGTGTATCATAAATGTTTGCAAAATCATAAAAATCTTATTATCGTTGGTGGGACAAGTTTTTACTTAAAGATGCTTCTAGAAGGGATAAGTGATATTCCTCCAATTAGTCAAGAAACCAAAGAAAAAGCAAAAACATATTTGCAAAATATACAAAAAACATATCAATGGCTTTATCAAAAAGATCCAACATATATGTCAAATATTGCAAAAACAGATCGTTATCGTATAGAAAAAGCCTTATCTATTTACTTAGAGACGCATGATACTCCCTCTGCTTACTTTAGTAAATTTCCTACTCTACCCACTATTACAGAAGCACTTCCTATCTATCAAATTATTTGGGATAGGGAATCCTTACGTAAACGTATTGCTTTACGTACTTCACTCATGATAGAAAATGGACTTATCGATGAAGTATGTCAACTCGAAAAAGAATATTCAAGAACACCAAAATGTATGAAATCTATAGGCATAAAAGAGACATTGGCTTATTTAGATGGTATATATGACAAAACAAGACTTATAGAAAAAATCAGCACAAATACTGCGCGTTTGGCAAAAAGACAAAACACTTTTAATCACTCTCAATTCAAAGATGTCATCAAGGGGGATATTGCACAGTTAGAGAGTATTTTACTCTCATAACTCTCTTTGAAATCTATAGGCTACCTCTAATAGTAGGCAGGATATAACTTATACTTTAATATCCACTGCTACTAATCATTTGATACAAATAATGAAAAAGTGGCTGAATGTAAAAGATAGCTGTGACTGTTGCCACAGTTGCTAATCCAATGACTGCCATCAGTGGCTTAGAAAGGTTATAGTATGCAGTATCTACATCTTTGACTGGATCTTTTAAAAACATATATACAATGAGTTTCAAATAATAGTATGCTGCTATTGCTGAGTTTATCCCCATCACAATAGCTAACCAAATATACCCAGAATCAAGAGCTGCCTGCATGACATAGATTTTACCCCAAAATACAGAAAATGGAGGAACCCCTGCAAGAGAAAGCATAAATAAAGCCATAATAACAGCTCCTATAGGCATGATTTGAATAAGACCAGCAAATTTTTCATAAGGGTGATCATAACGATCACTGAATCTTTTTTTCTTGTGTCTTGAAATCCAAAGCATTGCAAAAGCACCTAAATTTGTAAACATAAAGAGTGCATAATAGAGGAACATCGAGGTATTACCTTCTGTCGTATCCAATGCAAGTGCTGCCAAAATAAACCCTGCATGAGAGATAGAAGAGTAAGCCAACATACGTTTTACATCTTCTTGTACCAATGCCATTACATTGGCTAATGTCATAGTCAATACAGCTAAGAGTAGTAGAATATTTCTAACCCATTCTATCTCCAAATTCATATACATATCAAAAATTCTCATACTCACAACAAATACAGCGACTTTTGGAATCACTGACATATATCCTGCTAACGGAGAAGAAGCACCTTCATACACATCTGGCGCCCAAGTATGAAATGGAAACAGTGATAACTTAAATGCAAAAGCTACCAACAATAAAGCAGAAGAACCTAAAATAGCTAATGTAAGTCCAGGTTCATTCATACGTGTTGCCATAATATCTGATATTTGATAAAGTTCTATAGAGCCTGTAAGTCCATAGACAACTGCTGATCCCATAGCAAAAAATCCTGCAGCAAGTGCACCCATCGTAAAGTATTTTACTGCTGCTTCATAAGAGTTTGCTCTATTGTGTAAAGCAATAAGCGTATACAATGCAAGTGATGCTGTTTCAATACCTACAAAAATAAGAATAAGATTATCTGTAGCTACCATAAATTGAAACCCTGCCACCATAAACAAGAAAAGAGCAAAAAATTCAGGGTAAGAGTATTCATGAAATCTTTTTGAGGTAAGTGCAAGAGGAATAAATATCATAGATCCCCCAATAATCATCAATTGTGAAATAATTGAAATACCATCTATCAGCATCACATTAAAAAATCCACGTTCTCCTGTATGAAGTCCTATTACTGCTCCAAAATCAATAAAGAGGATTAAAATCGTAAGCATGACATAAAGTGTTTTATCTAATTTACCATTGATCAAATCAATAATTAAAATAATAAGCCCTCCAAAAATAGCAATAAGCATAGGAGCAAGGGTTATAAGGTTTAAGCTTTCAAAACTTACGTGAATAGACTCTAACATTATGCACCTCCTTTATCTTTTTTTGAGACAATGATGGTATCTTTTGCCTCTTGGGTAATTGCCTTGTCTTTCATAAATGTCAATAGTGCATTTACAGAGTTGTTGATAGGAGTCAGTACTGGTTTAGGATAAACACCTAACCAAATAACTACAAGCACCAAAGGTATAAGTGTCCATGTTTCTCTATGATTTAAATCTTTTAAATTTCTATTGGCATCATTGGTAATGGGTCCAAAGAAAGAGAGTTTATAGAGTCTAAGCATATATATAGCTCCTAAGATAATAGAGGTTCCTGCCAAAATAGTCATCATAGGAGAAATTTTATAAAATCCAAGTAAGACTAAGAATTCACCAGGAAAGCCCATGGTAAGTGGTAGTCCAACTGCTGCCATCAACATAATACCAAAAATAACAGCGTATTTAGGCATCACTGAAGCCAGTCCTCCAAATTCACTCATAAGCTTCGTATGTCTTCTATCATAAATCACACCTACTAACATAAATAATGCTCCTGAGATAATACCATGTGCTAACATTTGAAATACAGAACCTGCAAGACCTTCTGCATTCATGGCAAATAACCCAAGCATAATAATCCCCATATGAGAAACCGAAGAGTATGCAATAACTTGTTTCATATCTTTTTGTACATACGCAACCATTGCTGTATAAATAATCATAATAATTGATAACACAGCAATAGGCGTTATCGCCATCACCGACGCATCAGGGAACATCGGTAAAGAAAATCTTACAAATCCATACGTCCCCATCTTAAGCAATACCGCAGCCAAGATTACTGAACCAATAGTTGGTGCTTGTCCGTGTGCATAAGGAAGCCATGTATGAAATGGAAACATTGGTACCTTGATGGCAAATCCAATAAAAAATGCTGCAAAAAGCCAAAGTTGTATATTTACAGGTAAGACCAAAGCATACCAATCTGTAATTGCAAAACTCCATACTGTTGTCAAATCATGATAGATATATGCCACATACAACATACCAACTAACATAATCAGTGACCCTGTAAAGGTATAAAGGAAGAATTTAATAGACGCATATACACGAAGCGTACCACCCCAAGCACCAATGATATAAAGCATTGGTACCAAAGAAAGCTCCCAAAACATATAAAAAATCATTGCATCTAATGCAACAAATACACCTACCATTGTCATTTCTAAAAATAAAAGTGTAATAATCATATTTTTAATATTTTTTGTCTCAGACATACCTGCCATACTCACCAATGTCATAAATGTTGACATAATAACAATAAATAAAGAAATACCATCTACACCTAAATAATATGAAATACCAAAGTCTGGTATCAAAGGTGTAATCTCTACAAATTGCATACCTGCTTTGCTCATATCAAAACTAAACCACAACCATAAAGAAAGAAAAAATTCAATGGTTGCCACGGTAATTCCATAAGCTCTTGCACTCTCTTTATTTACTACAAATCCAAGCAATCCTGCAACTGCTGGGAAGAAAACCAATACACTTAATATATTTTCCATATTTACCCCTTAACCTATCATCGCTGAGATTGCAGCGCCTACTAATAATATTACACCACCTACAGCCATCCAATTTAAATAATTTGACAGGTTACCTGTTTGCATTTTTCTCATTGTATCACCTGAACGATAAAGGAGTTTAGCAATATTGTCTACACTTGCATCAATGATTTTCAAATCTAATTTCTCCCATAATACTTCACAGGTCATTTTATATGGTTTGGTAATAAACTCTTCATATATCTGTGGTATATAATATTGATTTTCTAAAAGCTTATAAATGAAACTTTTTTCAACTTTTTCATTTCTTTTGAGTCCTTTTCCGTACATTTTATATGCCAATAGAATGCCACCTACAGCAAAGACCAATACAATGGCCGTAAGTATCCAAACTAGCTCATGTGTATGATGGCTCATATGATACGCTGGTAAAAGTTTGGTTACAAAATGTTCAAACTGACCTTGAAAGAATCCTGCAATCATTGCAAGTATTGCTAAAGGAGACATAGCAACAAGTACAAACTTATACATTTCATGTGGATGAATTCCTAACTCTTTATATCTCTCTTTACCAAGGAAGGTTAAAAAGACTTGCCTAAAGCTATAAAATGCTGTCATTCCTGCAGTCACTACTAGTATTATCCATAACATATAGGTGCCTTCATTAAATGCTGTTTCAATAATGGCATCCTTAGAGAAGAATCCAGCAAAAAATGGAATCCCTGCGAGTGCCAATGAGGAAATAAACATATAGATATAAGTCCATTTCATTACTTTTTTTAATCCTCCCATTTTAAAGATATCAAGCTCATCATGCATAGCATGCATTACATTACCTGCCCCTAAAAATAAAAGTGCTTTAAAGAATGCATGTGCTGCCAAATGAAAGAGTGCAATCCAATAAGCACCCAACCCTGCAGCAGCAAACATATATCCTAACTGAGAGAGCGTAGAAAAGGCTATAATTCTTTTTAAATCTCTATTGACTAACGCCATAGATGCTGCAAAAATAGCCACAAACGTACCTAATCCTGCAATAAAGAAAGAAACTTCAGGCGTCATAGAGAAAAGTGGATTCGCACGAATCACTAAAAAAACTCCTGCTGTTACCATCGTTGCTGCGTGAATCAATGCAGACACAGGGGTAGGACCTTCCATAGCATCGGTAAGCCACGTATGTAGAGGAAACTGTGCTGATTTACCCATTGCTCCAATAAAAAGCCCAATTGCAGCAGCTGTCAAAATACTTTCACTTAATTGAGGTAATTGTGTAAAGACTTCATCATATTGAAGGGTTCCTGTGTTCCAAAAAATAATAAAAATACCTACAAGCATCCCAAGGTCAGCAATACGGTTCATAATAACCGCTTCATTCGCTGCCCAAGATGGAGATATAGAAGG
>QNZW01000209.1 GCA_003978375.1 Sulfurovum sp. | reverse complement strand
AAAATGTTAATTTTGGAGCAATCTTTACAAGCACTACACAAAATGTCTCTGATGCTAAAGCTTTTAATGCACTAGAAGTCATAGGAACATATACGTTTTAAATGTAATAGTACTTCTTTATACCTTTCAAGGGGTATAAAGATAGACCCATAAATAACAAAATTTAGACAAGAATTCTTTTTATTGATAATAACTCTCATTTTAATAACTACTTAAGATAACTTTGATTATACTAACCCTAATAATAAATATTGATAACTATTATCATTTGTATTTTTTATACTATATTATAAGGAAAAGTTTTGGAAAAAATTGTTATTGCTTTAGCAGGTCAACCTAATGTTGGAAAATCTTCACTGATTAATGCCATCTCAGATGCCAAGCTTAAAGTAGGAAATTTTTCTGGTGTCACTGTAGACAAAACTGAAATAGCATTTATTATGCGTGATGATGTGTCAGGTAAAGCGTATGAGGTACATATCATTGACTTGCCAGGTGCGTACTCTTTGACAGATTATACTATGGAAGAAAAAGTGACGAAAAGATTTTTGCAAAGTGATGAATATGATATTATTGTCAATGTAGTAGATAGTACAAATCTTAAAAGAAATCTTATTTTTACCACGCAACTTATAGAAACAGGCAAAAAAGTAGTCATTGCCCTCAATATGTCAGATGAGGCAAAAAAAGAGGGGATTTATATTGATGAGGCACAACTTTCTTCCATATTGGGAGTGCCTTGTGTTAAAACATCTGCGTTAAACAAAAAAGGACTGAATACCCTCAAAGAAGCGATCATACAAACCTATGAAAAAAAGCAAACCTCTTCTAAAGTTGTTTACTCTGACCCTATAGAAGAAGAGATAGAAAATATTATCAATTTCTTAAATGAGAGACATTATAAAAGTACACTCTCTTACCGTCATCTTGCCGTCAAATTATTACAAGAAGATGAAGAGACCTATAAGAAAATGCACGATGAGCCTATTTGGATAGAATTGTTACCTGTTATAAGAGAAGGATTACAACATATTTATCTACACACCGAAACAAAAGATATCCATGAAATTTTTTCTGATGAACATTTTGCTTTTGCAAAAGGTGCAACAATGGAAGTTATGACGCAACAAAACACAGTGATTAAAAATCCTACACAAAAGATAGATACAGTGTTGCTCAATCGATTTTTAGGAATACCAATTTTTTTATTTTTTATGTGGGGTTTATTTCAACTTACTTTTAAATTGGGTAGCATTCCTATGGACTATATAGATGTGATATTTCGTTGGTTTAGTGCACAAGCTATCTTGATTTTAGGTGATGGCGAGCTTGGTTCTTTGGTTGCAGATGGTATCATTCCTGGAGTAGGTGCAGTGGTAATGTTTTTGCCTAATATTGTCATTTTATTTTTTGGTATTGCACTGCTTGAGACCACAGGCTATATGAGTCGTGTGGCATTTTTACTTGATGGATTTTTTCACAAATTTGGTTTACATGGAAAGAGTTTTATCCCTCTTGTGACAGGTTTTGGTTGCTCTGTACCTGCTTATATGGCTGCTCGTACACTACGAAGTGTCAAAGATAGACTTATTACACTTTTTATTATTGGATTTATGTCTTGTGGGGCAAGATTGCCAATTTATGTACTATTTACAGGAGCATTTTTTAGCCAAGCTAAAGCAGGTAATATTTTATTTCTTATTTATATAGTGGGAGCGTTTTTGGGTTTAATCATGGCAAAGATATTAAAAACATTTGTATTTAAAGGTGAAGACGAACCTTTTGTGATGGAGATGCCAAAGTACCGTATGCCTTCTTGGAAACTTATATGGCATACGGTCTACGGACAGGCAAAGTCATATTTAAATAAAGCAGGAACATTTATTTTAGCAGCTAGTATCTTTATTTGGTTTGCATCAAATTATCCTAAGGTTGAAATTCCTTCAACATTCAATGCCAATCAAAGTAAAACATATAAATTAGAGCAGAGTTATTTAGGTCAAATTGGTCATGCTTCTGAGCCTTTTTTTGCTCCATTGGGTATGGATTGGCGTATGGCAGTAGCACTTGAGGCAGGTTTGGCTGCAAAAGAGGTAGTTATCTCAACACTTGGTGTGCTTTATTCATTAGGTGAAGAAGTTGATGAAAATAGTAAAGGTCTTATTAGCAAAATTAAAGCAAATATTCCATTTGCATCGGCTGTTTCATTTATTGTGTTTGTCATGATATATTTACCTTGTTTGGCTGCATCTATGGTTTTTGCCCAAGAGGCTGGAGGTTGGAAATATTTGGTTTATTTGTTTATAATGACTACAGCAAGTGCATGGATACTTAGTTTTCTTGCTTACCGAATCACATTACTTATCTAAAACAAAAGGAAAATGATGCATCTTATGGACTTAAAAAAAGGGGATAAGGCTATGATTGTCAATATAGATACAAAGAATCAAGCACTGAAAAAGCGTTTATACTCTTTTGGTGTTATGCCAGGAGAAGAGCTTAGCATAAAAAGATGTTCTTTGGGAAGAAGAACAATGGAGATAAAAATAGATACAACACTTATTGCACTTCGTGCAGAAGAAGCAAGTATCATTCAAGTAAAACCTATTATATAAGGAGGATAAAATGAAACTAAATAAAATAATTATAGGCATAATATCTTTATTGATAATGAGTATTATTATAATAGCAGAAGAACCATCTGATTTTATAGAAAATATAAATGGATATGTGCGAATGGGATATCAAGAAAATGATCATAAGCATACCAATATTGCACTTGGTGGGAAAGTGCATATAAAAACTTCCTCATGGAATAATTTTTCAGTTGGCACAAGTATTTATACTAGCGATGCATTGATTAGTCATAAAGGTGCAAGTATTTCTTTTTTCGATGCAAGCAATCATTCTTATACGATTTTGGGTGAAGCCTACATAGAGGGAAAATGGGGAAATACTTCAATAAAAATAGGACGTCAGTCAATAGAAACACCTTTTGCAGATAGTGATGATATAGGGATGATACCCAATACATTTGAAGCAGCAGTGCTTATCAATCATGATTTAAAAGACACAACTATTTTTCTCGGACAACTACAAAAGTATGCAGGTGTAGATAGCAATACACCTAGCAATTTTACACAGCTTAATAAAAATAAAGGTGTGCAAGTACTAGGTCTTAGCTACAATGGTATCAAAAATATTTTTTTGTCTGCCTGGCTTTATAGACTAAAAGATAATGTCACAATAGCTTACTTTGATGCATCGTATAAACAGGAGAACGATCTCTTTATGATGGCTTTTAATGTACAATATTCTCAACAAAAATATGAAGACAATAGAGAGTCTATCGTTTATGGTGCAGAGAGCATATTTGACTTTAAACCTTTAGGCTTAAGTGCTAGTATTGCGTATAATACTGTCAATGGTGTTGCCGCTGAAAACTTTTTTGGTGGTGGACCATATTTTACCAATGCACAACATCATACTCTTACAGATGCCCTCAATGATGGAGAGAGTTTTCTTTATGGATTTACATGGAATGCTACACATATGGGTATAGACACATTGTCATTTACTACACATATCCATAGTTTTATGCATGAGAATAAAAAAAGCAAAGAGTATGATTTTACGGTAAACTATAGATATACTGATACTTTAAATTTTGCTGCTATATACAGTGACATTGAGGATGCCACTGAACCTTTTAGCACTATGCGAATATTTGTAAACTATATGTTCTAATCCAAATTATGCAAGCGTATTTAAAAATTTTTGTAAACCTTCTTTTGCATGATTCAAGGCATGAGTGCTCTCTTCAGAAAGCTTACCTTCTTTTGATATAGGTGTTGTGATAAATGTTTGAATATATCCAATAAGATTTTTTGTCTCTTTTATGATTTGCATTGAGGTATTATGATAGTCTGAAAGATTTGTATGTGGTCCTTCAAAATAGATGACTCTTTTTAGTTTTCCATTTTGTTCAGTTAAGATCACAGCATAATCTTGAAGTGTATTAATAGCATCTTTAATATGCATATCTATTCTATCCATCTCAACTTTACAATTGTTTTTTTGTACAATGTATTTTTGTGTCTCTTTCATTTGTTTGTTGGCAAATTGAAGATTAGAAGATCCTTTGAGTGCTACCCGTATAGCATACACTATCCACATAACCAAAAAAATGGCAAATCCTAAAATAGTGGCACCTACGTACATATTGGGTTGTAATCCTACTGCTGTTGAGAACCATGTGAGTATGCTATTAATAGTTTCATTACTAGGTTTTGTATCAAGATTAAGAGTAAGTCCCAATTCTTCAGTGGCAACATAGATGAGGCTTATAAAAGTAGCAAGTCCAGCTAAGAGTGACAAGATAAATCCTGTAAATCTACCTGAATGCACATTTTTTAAAACCACAGGTTTGTCTTCTTCTTTTGTCTCAAATATTGCTTGATTTTCCAAAGAAGTTTCTTCCAAATCCTCTTTTGGATATCCAAATTCTGAAAGCAAACTATTTGCCTCATCTAATCCTTCATGATGTAAATTATTTTTTGCAGTGGCATAATCATGAAGATTTTCATCGAGTATAAGTTGGCAATTTTCCATTTCACTTTCTGATGCGGCTATAATGTTTTTTGCTTCTTCAACCAAAGCTTTGGCTTCTGTATGTTTTTTGGTTTTATGAGGTTGTGAGGTAAGTGCTTTTACTTCCACTGTTTCTTCAGATACATCATGAGATGCTTTCTCTTCTTCCATTATTTTTCTCCTCTTTACGTTATTTTTTATCTCCTATTTTATCTAAATTTTTAAGTAAATCTTTAATTTATATCAATTATTTACTACTCTTAGCTATAATTTGAGCCATAACTTTACTAGAAAGCAGTAGAGTAGATTATATATTAGAGGATTTTTATGGGTACCTTCATTGCACTTTTGGTTTTATCAGTACTTATTTTTTTTCATGAGTTAGGACATTTTACAGCTGCACGTTATTTTGGTGTTAAAGTGGAAGTTTTTAGTATTGGATTTGGAAAAAAAGTATATTCAAAAAAAATAGGAAATACGTTATGGAGTATTTCAGCTATTCCTTTAGGTGGCTATGTAAAAATGAAGGGACAAGATGACACAGACCCTACAAAAACCTCTTATGATATAGACTCTTACAATACTAAAAAACCTTGGCAACGTATTGTAATTTTGTTTGCTGGTCCCTTTGCTAATTTTTTGATAGCTTTTTTACTCTATTTTGCTATTGCTATGATGGGCGTACCAAAATTACTTCCTTATGTAGGTCAAGTAGAAAAAAACACACCTGCATATGAAGCGAACTTAAGTAAAAATGATAAATTACTTCAAATTAATGGAAATACCATACAATATTGGGAAGATATAGGTAAATATATTAATCAAAATAGTAACGATGATATGACACTTATTATAGAACGAGCACACAAAAATGTGACACTTCGACTTATACCTAAGCGTATAGAAGATACCAATATGTTTGGTGAAAAAATAACAAGACGTATTATAGGTATTAGTCCATTAGGCAAAAAAACTGTTACACATTTAGGTCTAGGTGACAGTTTATATTATGCATGGGAAGAGACCAAAAAAGCCTCAACTTTGATTGTAAAAAGTATACAAAAATTGCTTACAGGGGAAGTAGACAGTAAGCAAGTAGGTGGTGTAATTAGCATTGTAAATGTGACTGCACAAGCAAGTCATGCAGGGATTGTAGCACTCTTCTTTTTTACAGCACTTATCTCAGTAAATTTAGGAGTATTAAATTTACTACCTATTCCTGCCCTTGATGGAGGACATATTATATTTAATCTTTATGAAATGCTTACAGGTAGAAAACCCAATGAAAGAGTGATGCTTTATATGACTATATTTGGTTGGGTACTTCTCATCTCTTTGATGGTGTTAGGATTGTATAATGATATTAATAGATTATGGGAGCATAAATAACAATGAATAAAAAACACTTAAGTGCCAATTTAGATCAAGTCATTTGGAATATTGAAGAAGCACGTATCTCTGTAGGAGAGCATCATATTGTCAAGCTGGTAGCTGTGGGTAAATATACAGAAGTTGAAGATATATCTACTTTGTATACGTTAGGACAAAGAGCTTTTGGTGAAAATCAGGTACAACAACTTAAAGCACGTATGGAAGCCTTAGAAGCGTTACCACTAGAATGGCATATGCTTGGTACACTTCAAAAAAATAAAATCAATAATCTCATAGATTTACGTCCAACGTTGTTTCATTCTTTAGACTCTCTTGATTTGGCAAAAGAGCTTAACGCTAAGCTTAAGAAAAAAGAGACAACAATGAATTGCTTGTTACAAATCAATGCAGCCAACGAAAGTACTAAATCGGGTGTACGTGTTGAAGAAGCCGTAGATATCTACCAAAAGATACAAGAGCATTATCCTCAAATCAATCTAAAAGGAGTTATGAGCATAGGGGCACATACTCAAGATACAAAAATCATACAAAAGAGTTTTGAGCAAACCTATTCTCTTTATGAGAAACTTCAAAAAAATGATGCAACTGTCTGTTCTATGGGCATGAGTTCAGATTATGAATTGGCGATTAAGTGTGGTTCAAATTTAGTGAGAGTGGGTACAGCTATTTTTAAAAATTAGCTCCAACAACATAGTTAAAAAAGGGAAAAGAAAAGAAACTATGTTGTTGAATGTTGTATTATAATATGCATTTTTGCAAAAACATTGCAAATTTTTGTTTTTTATATTGTTTTTTATTTGAGTCTAAATATGGGTTAAAATTCTTCAAATTCTTTTGCAGCTTTGGCTTCTTCTATGGCTTTTAACTCCTCTGCAGACATAAGCATGACTGATATTTTTTTTGTAAACATGGTTTTATTTTCTATTTTAGTCGCATACATATAGAGTCCATAGCCAAATACAATAAGCACTGTAAAAACAATGATTTTTTGTGTTTTGTTAAATGTCTGTATAGGATCTTTTGTTTGTATTTCACAAACACCTCCTGGACAATGCGTAGCTTTTTGGGGCATGATAAGATTGTATATCTTACATCCAAGACAGATAGAAAATGCAGATTCCATAATGAGCAATATCAAACAAAGGATACAGACAAATACTTTGATAGGGTTTGGCTGCCAATGTATGACTAGAAGATAAAACATAGGTAAGGCAAGTAACAATCCAAGACCCCAAGCAAAACGTTTTTGAGCAGCACCCACATATTCTGGTTTTTGGTTTTGTACAAAGACTCTTCCTAGTAATAGACTAGGGGAGTACGCAGGGTTGATCACACGAATTAAAAAATCTAAAGTAAAAAATGAAATAAAATAACGCGTAACAATACCATGACCTAGCATCACAGCATTCATTAAACTAAGTAATCCTATTGTAAATAGTATTCCAGCACCCGCGCGTGCCTCTCGCTCATTAAGAACAGGTACATCATACCCCTCAACAGTTTCTCCATAAGTAAAAAATTTTTTCATTTTCTTCTTTCATTTTGGTATTAAGTGGTGCAATTATATCGATATAGAAATAATACATCAATAAATATTGATAAAAGAATTTAAGATTACCCTACACGTTAGGAGTAGCGTGGCAAGTTATACATTTGCCATAAAGATTAATTTGTTGTTTATTTAAAACAAAATTTTCTTCTTTTGACATAGAAGTACAAATGGTATTAATATGGAGGTTATGTGGCTTGTCTTCTACTTTGCCACATGCTATGCATATAAGATGAATATGGTCTTCTTTTGAAAGTTCATATTTAGATTTTTTGCCTGTGATGGGTACTTCTGTCAAGACGCCTTTTTCTACCATTAAAATAATATTTTTATAAACGGTAGCTAATGAAAGAGAAGGATGAATTTTGACAACTTTTTCATAAATATCATCTATAGACATATGTCCACAAGATGCAATGTTTTCTAACATATGGATACGTTGAAAAGTAGATTTGAGTCCACTGTTTTTGAGGAGGCTTACATATTTTGTCATGTATTTTCCTTTGATGATTTATGTAGAAACTCTATAAAGAGCAACCACATAATTCAGGCTTTAAAAAGAACTTTTTATTAAAGTTCTTCAGCATGTTTAGAAAGATAATCAGCAACACCTTTGGTGTCTGCTTTCATTCCTTCGTCACCTTTTTGCCAACCAGCAGGACATACTTCGCCATGTTCATTGGTAAAGAGCATTGTATCTACCATTCTAAGCATTTCATCGATATTTCTACCAAGAGGAAGGTCATTGATAACAGCATGTCTTACTGTACCATCTGCATCAATAAGGAATGAACCTCTAAGTGCTACAGCTTCATTAAAAAGCACATCATAATCTCTTGAAATTTGCTTATTAAGGTCAGCAACCAATGGAAACTTTACTTTACCAATACCACCTTGGTCTACAGGTGTTTCTCTCCATGCAAAGTGCGAAAATTGACTATCAATAGATACACCAATCACATTAATGCCTCTTGAAGTAAAATCCTCAATTCTGTGAGAAAATGCAATAATTTCTGATGGACATACAAAGGTAAAATCAAGTGGATAGAAAAAAAGTACTGCACCTTTTTTTCCTAGGTTATCCATCAAATTAAAATCTTCAACGATTTGGCCATCTGCAAGAACAGCAGTTGCTGTAAAATCTGGGGCTTTTTTTGTAACTAACATATGTTTCCTTTTAAAAGATAATTTTTATTTACAAGGAAATTTTATCTTAAAAGTGTTAATGAAAACTTAAAATGTGTATTTACTATCAATTAACCCATATTCCTTACAATGCAGAAAATAATAATAAAGGATATGTATGAAAAAATTATTTTTATTGATAAGTATGTTGTGTATGTTGGATGCGAAAAGCATCTCTTTTGATGAGGCAGAGAATAATCCAGATAGAGAGTTGCCTACTTCTAAAAGTGAGATAATGTCTTTTCATTCTGTATTGAAAAATCCTATGCAGTCTGTGGTTAATATTTCTGTAAAAATACATTCTAAAAATAGCTATGCCAATTCTCCACTTATGCAAGATCCATTTTTTAGACAATTTTTTGGATATGATCAAAGAAGATATGTTCCCAAACAAAGAGATAGACAAGCTTTGGGTTCAGGAGTTATTCTCTCAAAAGATGGATATATTGTTACAAACAATCACGTAGTAACAGAGGCAGATGAGATTAGTGTCTCTTTAGGGGAGGGAAGCAAAGAGTATCCAGCCAAACTGATAGGTAAAGACAAAGATTCAGATATTGCTGTGATTAAAATCGAAGCAGATGATTTAAAACCTATCAGACTTTCTCATATGAAAGATGTTCAGGTAGGAGATATTGTTTTTGCCATAGGTAACCCTTTTGGCGTGGGAGAAACGGTGACACAAGGTATTGTTTCTGCGATGAATAAACATGGCATTGGTATCAATAAATATGAAAATTTTATACAAACAGATGCATCAATCAATCCAGGTAACTCAGGAGGTGCATTGGTAGATAGTAGAGGAGCATTGATAGGTATCAACTCAGCAATACTTTCAAAATCAGGAGGCAATCATGGGATTGGGTTTAGTATTCCTGTAGATATGATGAAAAATATTGTCACACAACTGATAGAAGGAGGTAGGGTGACAAGAGGGTATATGGGAGTGGCAATTGCTCCTATAGATGAAAGACTTCAGGAGTTGTATAGTAGAAAAAAAGGTGCAGTTATTACGGATGTACAGCCTGATGGAGCAGCCTATCAAGCAGGTTTAAAACGTGGTGATCTTGTTTTTAAAGTCAATGACAAGACCATTGATTCACCCTATACCCTCCAAAGAATTATTGCTTCATTAAATCCAGGTGAAAAAGCCACTATTTTTATTGAAAGAGATAAAAAAGAGTTAAAGAAAAAAATTGTATTGCGTAATCAAAACAATCACCTCTCAATGACAAACAGTATGGGTATCAAAGGCTTAAGTCTTAAACCTATCAGTAAAAATGATCGTTATACGCTCCAATTGCCTTCACACATTCAAGGCATTATAGTCACAAATGTACAACAAAACTCACAAGCGTATAAAGCTGGATTTGAAGTAGGTGATATTATTATTCAAGTAGAAAATAAAAATATCTATACACTACAAGATTGGGAAAAAGCTATCGCTGCGAACAAACATAAAAAAAGAGTTTATATAAACCGTGGAGGGATAATATTGTTAATTGTCGTGTAAGAATACGTTGAATTTTAATTCAACGTATTGTCCTTAACGAAAAGTTGTGCCACCATCAACAACAAGCGTTTGTCCTGTAATCCATGAAGCTTCATCGGTACAAAGAAAATAAATTGCACCTGCAAGATCATCAGGGCTTCCCATTCTGTTAACAGCAGAACGTTTGATGGTTTCTGCTTTTACCTCGTCATAGTTGGTAAAAGCTTTGAGTGCATCGGTATCTATAGGTCCACCAGATACGGCATTGACACGTATGCCCATATCGCCCAATTCTACAGCTGCATAGCGACTCATGGCTTCTACTGCAGCTTTGTTTGTACCATGACCAGCATAATTTTCAATATAGATAAGATTACCTGTGGAAGAAAGAGTAATAATAGATCCACCTCCTACTTTTTCCATACGTATAGCAGCTTCTTGTGAACCTCTAACAAAAGCACCAACAGTTGCAGTATAGATATTGGTAAGTCCTTTTGCAGGTCTAAGTTTCATAAACTTACCATAACCACCTATGACAGGACGTCCATAAATCATTGCATTTGAGACGAAAAAATCTACTCTATCAAAATCTTCATCGATGGCTTTAAAAAGAGGTTTAAACTCATCAAGATTTAAAATATCTAAAGCATATGCACGTGCTTTTATACCATATTTATTCTCCAAATCAGCAGCAATTGTATCTGCGGCTTCTTTGTTTGAATTGTAAGTAAATGCTACATTTACTCCATTTTGTGCAAATTTTTCTGCGACTGCTTTACCAATACCTTTGGTAGCACCTGTAATTACAAGTGTTTTACCTTTCATGTTTGACATTTTATGCTCCTACAATTTTATATTTGTTTATAATGGTTTCAATTTTTTTCATATTTTCTACACTTGGTGGAACTAAGGGAAGTCTATATTCTAGTGTTTGGGTTAGTCCTGCTATATACATCGCTGCTTTGATAGGAATAGGGTTGCTTTCACAAAAAAGTACTTTATTTATTTCAAAAAGTTCATCGTTAATAGCTTTTGATTTTGCTAAGTCTCCCTTTAATGCAGCGTGTGCAAGTTGTGCTTTCATGTCTGGCAAGAGGTTGGAGGTGACGGATGTGATACCTTTACCCCCACTTGCAAGTATAGGAAAATCAATGGCATCATCTCCAGAAAAGACATACAATTCAGGTACTTTTGCCAAAAGTTCAACCGTACGTTCGATAGAACCGGTCGCTTCTTTGATTCCCATAATATTCTCTACATCATCAAATAACCTTTTGACCGTATCGGGTAAAATATCTACACCTGTACGCCCAGGTACATTATAAAGCATAAAAGGTACGCTTACAGCACTGGCTATGGCTTTATAATGTTGATATAGTCCTTCTTGGCTTGGCTTATTGTAATAAGGACTTACAGAAAAAAGTGCATCTACTCCAGCTTCTTGTGCATGTTTTGCTATATCTATGGCTTCATGGGTAGCATTACTTCCTGCACCTGCGAGTACTTTGGTTTGGGTATTTTTACAGACTTCAACAGAAATTTCTATACATCTTTTATGTTCATCGTGGCTAAGTGTTGCACTTTCACCTGTTGTGCCTACAGGACAGACTGCATCTATACCATTGTCTATTTGTCTTTGGATGAGTGCAGCATAGGTTGCTTCATCTAATTTTCCATTTTTAAATGGGGTAATGAGTGCAGTCGTTGCACCTGTAATATAATTAGTCATTACTTTGTGTCCTCTTGTTTTTTTAATATTACTGTGGTTGAAAAATCATGATTAAAATATTTTTTAGCCGTATCGCTAATATCTTTAAGTGTTATTTTATCTAATTTCTCTTCATATTCAAGTAAAGGTTTAATATTTCCTTTAGCATAATAGTCACCATAAAGAGAAGCTACAGAAGCAGAACTCTCTAAAGAATAAATAAATTCTGCTTTTGTGTTTATTTTTACCTTATCAAGTTCTGCTTGTGTGACTTCACCTTTTTTTATTTTTTCTATTTGTGAAAGTATCTCTTTTTCTAAAGTTTCTATTGAAGCATTGGGTGCACACATCGCCATAATAAGAAAGACTCCAGGGTCTGTAAGTTCCATATTGTACCCATAGATTTGGTTGGCAAGTTGTTTGTCATTGACAATTGTTTTTTCAAACCAAGAACTTTTGCCTGCACTTAAAATATGACTAATGGCTGAAAGTGCTACCTGATCATCATCTTCATAGTTAGGTATACTGTAAGCAATAGCCAATGTGTCTACACTGTTGCTTTCTTTGTGTAATATGGCACGTTTTGCACCATCTATTTTAGGTTCGATGGCTGTGACTTTTGGAATAGTTTGATTATTTTTAATGTTTCCAAAATATTTTTCAGCTTCTTTAAAAACTTCATTGCTTGTGATATCACCAGCAACAACCAAAATAGCATTGCTTGGCTGGTAATAACGCTGATAAAAGGATCGAATATCTTCTATTTTCCAAGAGAGTATGTCTTCCATAAACCCAATAGGCAACCAATGATAAGGATGGTGTACAAAGTGGGTATTAAATACTCTAAAATAAAGATATCCCATAGGATTATTATCGGTTCGAAGACGTCGTTCTTCTGCTACAACATCACGCTCTTTTTGAAATTCTTTGTCTGTAAGTTTGAGATGATGCATGAGTTCAGCAAACAAATCAAGCGTCATATCCAAATTTTTACTGGCTGTTTTAATATAGTAATGTGTTTTGTCAAATCCCGTTGCTGCATTATTGACCCCACCATGGCTTTTTACAATTTTGTCGAAATCTCCCTCTTTGAGTTTATCGGTAGATTTAAAACTAAGATGTTCAAGCATATGTGCCATACCACTTTTCCCCATGACTTCATTTCTGCTGCCTACTTTATAATAGATATCTGTAGTAATCACACCAGAGTGATTATCCATAGGAATAACAACAATTTTCATACCATTATTGAGTGTTTTTTCAAAATGTTTCGGTAGTGAGTTTGCCATTAGTTCTCCTGTTAGTATTAGCCCTAAAGCCAATGAAATAAAAAATTTAAAATGAGACATTAGTATCCTTTTTTTAAGGTCGATACCGATGAAGGTATATGTACTATTTCCAATCAGATCCGATCGCTTCACTAATATGACTATACCCATCTTTCTTTAACAAAGTAATAATCCCTTCATTAATCTCTTTAATGAGTGTAGGACCCTTGTAAATAAGCATAGAGTAGATTTGTATTAACGATGCACCAGCTTTTATACGCCTATATGCTTCTTCTGCAGAGTCTATACCACCTACGGAAATAAGCATTGTTTTGTCATAAAATTCTTTCCCTAATGCACGAAAAAGTTGGTAACTTTTTTCTGTCAATACAGCACCACTTAAGCCACCAAAATCTTTTTTATGAGGACTGTTTGTCAGTGTGTAGTCTATAGTAGTATTGGTAGCAATAATACCTGATGCTCCAGCATCTATGGCTGTTTTGCATAGAGTAATAGCTTCTTTTGGTGTCATATCAGGAGCAATCTTTAAAAGCACAGGTTTTGAAGTAATCTCTTTTGCCATAGCAAAAATTGCTTTGATAAATGACTCATTTTGCAAATCTCTTAGTCCAGGTGTATTGGGAGAAGAGATGTTAATGACAATATAATCACCATGATGCTTAAATGCCTTAAATAGCTTTTCATAATCATCGAGTGCTTCATCTTCTGGTGTTAGCTTGTTTTTACCAATATTAATACCAATAGGATAATCAAAAAAATAGAGTTTTTTGAGGTGCTGTAGCATGGCATAGCTACCTTTGTTGTTAAATCCCATAGCATTTTGAATGGCATTTTCATCTACAAGCCTAAAGAGTCTAGGTTTTGCATTACCTTCTTGTGGTTTAGGTGTAACAGTACCTATCTCGGTAAAGCCAAAACCTAGTGTTGGCATGGCAGTAATGTATTGTCCATTTTTGTCAAATCCTGCACCTAGTCCTACAGGATTTTGAAAAATACGTCCAAAAATATTTTGTGTCAAAATAGGGTGACTCACAAAGTTTTTTTTGCTTATATAACGTAACAGTTTAGGGCAATGAGATATAGTTCTTAATCCTAAACCGGCAATAGAATGTGCCGTTTCAGGATCAAGTTTGAAAAATATTTTTTTAAGATTTTGGTAAGAGAAAAGTGACACTATAGCTTCTGTATAAAGAGGCTACACTACTAATAGAAGTAGTGTAGAGAAAAATTCACGCCTTGCGTGTGATCTACGTTTACAAAGTCTTCAACAAAATTATAATAGTATCCAACATCTGCGTCTATATTATCTGTAGCATAAATGGTTAATCCTACATTTAATCCATAGTAATATCCGCTTGTATCCACATCTATTGTGGTATTGTTTTCGCTATTTTTTGTTTTGTTTTTAAGTCTATCTGCTTTTGCTTTATCTTCAAGTACTTTTTTTAACTCTTTATTGTTATATTTTAATGTTCCTGCACTAAGCCCCAAGTAAGGTCTAAATGTAGATGTACCAAATAATTTATCTAGAAGAAACATATCTACTTCTAAAGAAAAACTATCATAATCATTACCCATTGAGTAAGTTAGCATAGTTCGCCAATCAACTGTTTGTCTACCATAACGTATACCAAAGGTAGAAAAAGTTGGATCATCTTTTACAGATGCAATCGTCATATCATGTATTGATATATTGACACCAATGAAAGGGAATTCATCTACATCTCGGCTAAAAGCAGAGGTAAAAAGAAATAAAAAAAGAACAAAAATCCGTGACATAAACATCTCCAAAATAATATGTACATTTTAGATTATACATTTCATCATGCACAACCTAAAACACTATAAGCAGTATAATATCTTTATTTACGTTAAGGAACTCTTATTCGTTTATAAATTCTTGGCTAATTTTTGGTAGGCTTGGCATTTTTTAAGTAAAACTTTATGTGACCCTCTACAGATAATTTTTCCCTTTTCAAAAACCAATATAGTATCTGCTTCTTCAATGGTACTTAGTCTATGTGCTACAGTAAACGTAATCATTTTAGATTTGAGTGCATCTAGGGCCTTTTGTATAAGAGCTTCGCTTTTGTTATCAAGTGCAGAAGTGGCTTCATCTAAAATAAGAATATCAGGATTTTTATATAAAGCTCTGGCTAAGGCAATACGTTGTCTTTGCCCACCAGAGAGATTATCACCACTTTCAGAAAGTATTGTATAGATACCTTTGTCTAACGTATCGACAAATTCCATGGCATAGGCTTTTTCTAAAGCTTCAATAACATGGCTTTCATTTATCTCTTCTCCATAAGCAACATTTGCAGCTATTGTGTCATTGAAAATGTAGATACGTTGTGTAACATAAGCCATTTTTTTATGTAAAGAAACAAGGGTAAAGTCCTGATAATTTTCATGATTGATAGATATTGTTCCACTGCTTGGATCATAAAAACGTACCAATAGATTGACCAAAGAGCTTTTTCCTGCACCACTGTCACCTACTAAGGCAATGGAATCTCCTTTTTTTGCTTCAAAAGAGATATTTTGAAGTGCAGGTGTACCCTCGTAATGAAGAGAGACATTATCAAAGTCAATCGTTTCAATAGGAGAGGAGAGAATTTTTTTTCCAGAAATAACTGTAGGGTTTATATGCAGTAGTTCATGCATACGTGCATTGGCTGTGAGTGCATCTTGGGCTTTATTGTAAAGATTGGAGAGTCTTTTTATGGGGGTATAAAGCATAAAAAGTGCTGTAGCAAAGGCAAAAAATGCTCCTACACTCATGTTTTCATCAATGACCTCTTTCCCTCCCATGTAGATAACCAATCCAATTGCCACAGCGCCAAGTATTTCCATCACAGGAGAAATAAGTGCATTGGTCTTTACCTGTTTCATAATAAATTTAAAAACATTTTGATTCTCTTTGGCAAAACGTTGTTGTTCATAGGCTTGGGTAGAATTCGATTTAATGACTTCGATGTTGGTTAAAATCTCACCAAGTCTTGTGGTCATATCGGCGGTACTTTCTTGAGATAGTTTAGAGTATTTTCGCATTTTTTTAGCCAGTTTTGTCAGTGGAAAAAGTGCCAAAGGCATGATTATAAGAAAATAAAATGACAATTTAGGACTCTCATAAATAACATACCCCGTAAGAGCAAGAATAGTCAAGCTTTCTCTAATAAGGTCTGGAATGATGTTTGATACAACACTTTGAATACGTGTAATGTCATTGGTTACGCGAGAAAGAATCTCGCCAGAATGCATGGTTTTAAAAAATGCCATATCTAAATGGCTAAGATGAGCTACTAACTTATTTCGTAATTTTCGTACAATATCTTGACCTATATATGAAGTATAATATGTTTGTACATACCCACCAAATCCTTTAAGAGCAAATACTCCAATAAGTAAAAAAGGCATCAATTGAAGCATCTGTATGTCTTTTTTGATAAAAACATCATCAAGTATTGGCTTGATAAGTTGTGCTGTACCTGCTGTACCAATAGCAACAGCAATCATGCCTAAAAGAGCAAAGAAAAATGATTTTTTGTAATCACGAAGATAAGGAAGATATTGTTTAAGTAGGGCTTTCATAATTTTATACTTTTTCCCAAAGTGTATTTTCTGCTGTATCCATGATAGCTATACCCATGGCTGCAAGCTCATCACGAATGCGATCAGATGTAGCAAAGTCTTTATTATTCTTTGCTTGCGTTCTTTCTATTAACAACTTTTCTATTTGAGATTTAAGTGTTTCATCTACGCCTATCTGAAAGTAAGAAAATGGTTCTTTTCCTCCAAATCCTAGTAAAATATCTATCAACTCTATGTTGGCTAAAGTCTCTTTTTTAAGTGCTTTATTTTTAGGATTTTCATCTAAAGCATCATTGGTTGTAGTAATCATTTCGTCGAT
>QNZW01000191.1 GCA_003978375.1 Sulfurovum sp. | reverse complement strand
TTTAAAAATCTTGACGCTTAGCTCTAAGACTATTAAATACATGGAAACCATAGTCTCAGTATATCCTAAAGCCAGTAGAAATGATTTGTTTGCTTTAGCACTTGCTAAGCAAGAGCAATGTCCTCTACTTACAGGAGATGCAGCACTAAGAAAAGCAGGAAAAGAAGAAAAAGTTAAAGTACTTGGTACTATATGGATTATTGATGAGCTTATAAAACATAATATTATTACACAAGATGAATCTATGGAAGCATATAATATGATGAAAGAAAATAAAAGACGACTTCCTTGGAAGTTGATAGAATTATAAAAAACAAAGGACTAACCCATGCCATACAACAAACTAAACGAAGAAGAGAAATACGTGATTTTAAACAAAGGAACAGAGCGTTCTTTTACAGGAAAATTTTGGGATCATCATGATGAGGGTATGTACACTTGTCGTCAGTGTAATGCTGAGCTTTTCCCTTCAAATACCAAGTTTGACTCAGGCACAGGATGGCCTAGTTTTGATGATGCAGTAGACGGAGCAGTCACGGAAGTACCCGATGCAGATGGTAGACGTATAGAGATAGTCTGTACCAACTGTGGTGGACACCTTGGGCATGTGTTTAAAGGCGAAGGTATGACAGAAAAAAGCACACGTCACTGTGTGAACTCTATCTCTTTGGATTTTGTCGCTAAAGCGTAATAAGCACTTGCCATAAAATATAGAATTTAATTTCTGAGCTAAATTTAAAAAGTATACCTAAAATAATCATTTTAATAAAAAATAGGTATACTATAAAAAAACCATTGGATTGTACATGTTTAAATTTCATGAATATTCTGATTTACAGATTAAACAAAAGCATAACTCTAAAATGCTTTATCACTCCTATTTGGAAGCTCTGCATCTTTACAATCTACAATTTCGATATAAAATGCTGTGGCAAACACATAAAGATGGATATCAGCTACTTGCCAAAGAAAATCTAAAAACAGGAAAACGAGAATACCTAGGTAGAAGAAGTACTGAGACAGAAAAAATACGAGAGTCTTTCAAAAATGCAAAAATAGAGATAAAAACCCGTTTGAAAAATTTGAAAGAGAAACTCAAAAGAGATGAAAAACTCAATAAAATTGAAGGCATTGTAAGAGCTCCCAAAGAGCTCATAGCCCTCATGCAAAAAATAAATGAGCTAAACTTGGATGATAAATTGATTGTGATAGGAACAAACTCGCTTTATGCTTATGAAGCCAAAGCAGGTATTATGATAGAAGAAGCACATCTTGCTACACAGGATATTGATATTTTGAACCGTAAAGACAAAGGTATTTCTTTTATGTTCACCCAATTAGTCCAAAAGCATACGGCACTAGAACTTTTACAATCCATTGACAAAAGCTTTTACCAAAGTCCAAAAGTGCCTTATCGTTTTATCAACAAGGATGGGATATGGATAGAACTCATTGTACCCTCTGCTACCCACACATCCGATAGTACACAAAGTAACTTTCTTGGTGATGTGATGTCTTTAGATATGGAGGGGATACAGTGGATAGAAAATGCCAGACTTTTCAAAGAGACCATTATTGGAGTCAATGGTAAATCAGCCAATATCACTACCATTCACCCTTTGGAATATGCTATCTACAAAAACTGGTTAGGACAAAGAGAAGATAGAGATTATTTGAAACACACAAGAGATATAGAACAAAGTAAGCTTATAACCCAACTCATCATTGAATATATGCCAAATATTGATATTTCTCAAGAAATCTTAAAAATGAAACATATCACAAAAGAAATTGTAATAGATTATATGAATAATATCTATTCTAATATACACACTATATAATCCACATACTACACGCCATTGTGTGAACTCTATCTCTTTGAATTTTGTGCCTAAAGAGAATAGCTAAAGTGTAACACTCAAGTCTCACATCTTAAAAAAGAGGCACCCAACTAACACAAAATATTATTATTGTAGATATACTATCTTATGATTAAAGAGAGTGCAAAGATATTTGCAGGGGATTTAAAAAACGCTTTTAAAGACCTGCTTCCTATTATTGTTGTTGTTGCCTTGTTTCAAGGTGTCGTCATCCAAGCTATACCTACAAATCTAAGTTCTATCATCATAGGGCTTATCATTGTGGCTGTAGGATTGGCACTCTTTATACGTGGGCTTGAACTGGGTATTTTTCCCATTGGAGAAGGACTTGCTATAGACTTTGCCAAAAAAGGTTCTGTCTTTTGGTTACTTCTTTTTGCTTTTACCATAGGATTTTCTACAACTATCGCCGAACCTGCACTCATTGCTATAGCAGACAAAGCGACACTTATTTCACATGGTTTGATTGATGCATTTTGGCTTCGTATGACTGTGGCTTTGTCTGTAGGACTTGCGATTGCACTGGGTACATTTCGTATTTTAGTAGGGCATCCTATACAATATTATATTATTGCTGGGTATATACTGGTTGTACTTATGACCTTTTTTGCACCTCAAGAGATTATAGGACTAGCCTATGATTCAGGTGGCGTTACGACTTCTACTGTTACTGTTCCTTTGGTTGCGGCACTGGGCATTGGATTGGCTTCGAGTATCAAGGGGCGTAACCCTGCTATAGATGGCTTTGGATTGATAGCTTTTGCCTCGCTTACACCTATGATATTTGTACAAATTTATGGCATCATCGTCTATTATATACTCAATACACCTACGAATCCACAAGATGTAAATATTCTTATCGTCGATGGAGCTGGTATGGCAAAAACATATGTGTTTTCTGGGTATAAAACACTTATGGCACTCGTAGGTACGATTAAAGATGTTATGCCCATACTTACTGTTATTTTCTTTTTTCAATATATAATCATCAGAAAGCCTGTAGCACATCTGCACAAAGTACTCACAGGTATTATTATGGTTATTCTTGGTCTTTATGCTTTTATTATAGGGTTAGAGATGGGGCTTTTTCCTATAGGAGAGAGTATTGCTTATGCATTGACCCAAATGAAAAATAACCTCCTTATCTATCTTTTTGCCTTTCTTATAGGCTTCTCCACTACCATGGCAGAACCTGCTTTACTTGCCATTGCCATAAAAGCAGAAGAGATCAGTGAAGGAAACATTAAACAAAATATTCTTAGAATAGTAGTAGCACTTGGTGTAGCAGTGGGTATTGGTCTAGGCGCATATAGGCTTGTATCTGGAGATCCTATCCATTACTACATCATTGGAGGATATAGTTTGGTTATATTATTTACATATTTTGCACCTAAATACATTATCCCTATAGCCTATGATTCTGGTGGAGTAACAACCTCTACTGTCACCGTACCACTCGTAGCTGCATTGGGATTGGGACTTGCCCAAAACATTCAAGGGCGTAATCCATTGATTGATGGCTTCGGACTGATTGCTTTTGCTTCACTCTTTCCTATGCTTACTGTTATGGGCTATGGCATTTATGCAGAATATTATAAAAGAAGCGTATTAAAAAAATCTAAAAAAGAGAGAGGGACATCATGAAAATAAATCTTGCCACATTTGGAAGGAGAAATCAAGTATGAAATTCACCGCACTCATCACCGTAATACAAGACAAAGACGAAGAAGCAGCCATAGAAGTAGCCAAAGGGCATGGTGCAGGTTCTGTCACCATTTTACATGGCAAAAGCATAGGACTAGAAGAGAAAAAAGTCTTTTTTGGCTTAACCTTAGAAGAAAATGTTTCTGCTTTGCTTTTTATTTTGCCAAGAAAACTTTCTATGAAAGTAATGAAAGCCCTGCGTCATGAATTTGACATAGACAACCCAAACAATGCTGGTTTTGCATTTACCATACCATTGAGTCATGTTGCAGGTATAGATACTAAAGAGCTTCATAAATTTGAAGATGATATTAAAACCATGTTGTAAAAAGGATTTTTATGTTAGTAAAAGATATTATGACCCCAAAAGAAAAATTGATTTCTGTTAGCCCTACTGCCACCGTAAGAGAAGCACTTAAACTCATGCGTACCCACTCGGTACGGTCTATTATTGTAGAAAAAATCCATCCAGATGGTGCCTATGGATTGGTCACATTTAAAAATATCTTACAGAGTATTGTCTCTGAAGATGGGGATATTGATTTGCTTAATGTCTATGACATTGCCGCCATCCCTGCATTGAGCGTCTCAGCACAACTCAACATAAAATATGCTGCACAGATGATGGTCACTTCAAGCATAAAACGTCTTTTAATTATTGACAACAATGAACTACAAGGTATTCTTACCATGAGTGACATTATTAACATTCTCATGGACACGGTTGATAGCTAAGATTTTTTATGTTTAGGGAAGGTTAATATAAAAGTACTACCTTCTTCTTTTTTTGAATTTAGCTTTAATTTTATATTGTATTTTTTACAAATAGTAAAGACAATATTGAGTCCTATACCAAAACCTCCTCGTTCATCATTGGCACGATAATAGCGTCTAAAAATATCTTCTTGAATCTTTTTATCTATGCCAATGCCTGTATCTTTTATTTTTAATATTCTGTTTTTTAAAGTAATGCTAATCTCATCTTTAATATTAGAATATTTAATAGCGTTTGAAATAAGATTATCAAGTAGTCTATAAATAGAACGTTTAGGCATAGTGATTTGAGTTGGTTCTACATCTACGATTATCTTTAATTTTTTGGACTCTATAAGCTCCTTAAAGAACTCTATCCTCTCTTCTATAATAGCTGCCAAACACAACTCTTCTGAAGGCTCCACACCACCTTCTAGTCTGTAAGTGAGTGAACCATACATCATACTTAAACGTTTGGCACTTGCTTTGAGACGTTGCATCTTTTTAGGCTCGATACCTTTTAATGATTGTATTGTCATCAAAATAGCCGATATAGGTGTATTGAGCTCATGGGTAGTGTCTGAGATAAATTTATCAAGAGATTCGATCTGTTGGCGTACAGGGCTTAAAAATAATTTTCCTAAAAAGTATCCTACCACACCCATAAATAAAAAAGAGAGTACCAAATACTGAATAATTTTACTACGTAATTTTTGTAATGCACCAGCCAATTCATTCTCTTTTAGCACAATAAATCGCACACCTAAATGTTCATTTTTATCTTCTATGACTGCATAACAATTCATTTTGTCCATAAAAAAGTCGTTGTCAAATCTTTCTACTTCTGGGATTTCTGTATACAAAGAGAATTCATCTTTGTCATAATACCCCACATCAAAACGACAATGATTAAGTGCTTTTAAAAATGCTCTTTCATTAAAGTTACTCTCCTTGTTTCCCATCGCTTTCATGGCAATATTCGAAGATAACATACGTGCTTGATACATCATTTCAAATTTCGTTGCTGCCGTCATAGAGGTACGGTTATTTTCAAAAAAGAGATAGCCAATGATACTTAAAAGTACAAAAATAGAAATAAGATAAAGCGATAAAAATCTAAAAAGAGATGTTCGCTCATATGATGTTAAAACGATAACCCTCTCCTTTAATATTTTCAAAATATTCTTTGTTAAACATTTTACGCAAATTTTTAATATAGGTCCTAATGGTTGCGTGTGTTGGGATATGTTCATTCTCCCATACGTTCTCTATAATCTCATCACAAGAGATAATTTTTTTTTCATTACGCAAAAAATACTCTAAAACCTGTGCCTCTTTTTGTCGCATGTCAATCTTAGCATTATCTTCTAAAATAATTTGATGTGCCTTTGGAATAAATCGCATACCATCAAATACTATCTCCTCTTCTAGTCTATACACTCTCATAATATGTTCTATACGTGCATGAAGCTCTTCTAACTCAAATGGTTTTTTCAAATAATCATCTGCTCCTAAATCAAATCCTTTTTTTAGGTGATCCATACTTGCAAGGGATGTAATATAAATAGCTGGTGTCGTATTGCCTATTTCACGTAAATAAGAGAGAATTTCAAAACCATCTATATTTGGCACATTCACATCTAAAAGTAACATATCATAGCTATGTTTACTTATGGCATCTAGTGCTTTTTCTCCATCAAAAAAAGATTCTACTTCGTAGTTATTTTCCACAAGAAACTCTTCTATAATTTCTTGCAAAATAATATCATCTTCGAGTAATAATATTTTCATTAAAAAAACCTTTATCCCAAATAGACATCTTGGGTTATTTCTATACATCATTGTATCATATGCAATGTGTAAAGAGGTACACATATCTTTTTAGTTATAATTTATCTATGAAAAAAATAATGATGTATCTTAGTATGAGTGTGATAATGCTTTCTGGGTGTACACAACTGGTCACAGCCCCTCTTTCTGTCGCAGGGAGTGTTGTAGGCACAACCATTGATGTAGCAGGTGCAGCAGTAGATGCTGCAACCCCTTAGCATTTTTAAACGCTGTTATCTTAACACGTATTTGAGCAAAGCTCACAATACTGTCTTTAGCAGACAGCTCTCGTGACTGGTCACTCTTAGAGAGCAAGACTACAATCCCTTAGCATTCCTAAACTCTGCTATCTCACTCTCTACCATGCCATCTATCATGCGGACGTAAAGGTCGTTAATTAGGTTTGGAGACAAATCTAGTTCGATGGCTTGTTGTCTTACCTTTGAGATAACATCAGCAATTCTATCTTCTGCTTTCACCTCTTCAACGCTGGTTTTAAAGTGTGCAATTTGTTTAATATAATCATTGCGTGTGGCTATAAGCTTCACAATCTGTTCATCTACCTTATCTATGGCATCTCTTGCTTCTTCAAGTGTGTTACATTGTTTTATTTGCATTAACAATCCTTAGTGAGGTAATAAAAATATTATAACCTAAAAAAATTACAATTTTTTTAATTTGCAACTTACTGCCATAGAATACTACATTTTATGAAAATAGACAAAGAAAATCGTTCATAAGTATGTTTATAGGATTTGTCTCAATATTTTAGCTCTTTTTTTGATATAATAGTACTATGAAAAGGGAATTTTTTACACCACTACCTATGTGGATAGCAACTTTTTTTTCTAGTACCTTATTATATGCTACAGAAAATACTAATGTCACAAAAAGTAAAGACTGGATTGTTTTACCCTATGTCTTTTCTACAGACTCAACAGGATTTTCTGGAGGTATTGGAGCTATAAAACAAGGTTTGTTACAGCCCCAAACCACTCTAGTTGCTTCTGTTTTTGGAGGAATACCTCAAAAAATCACGATTGATTCACAAGAAAAAGAGAAAAGTTTTTACGGAGGTTTTCTCTCTTTTTCTAATCTAAAACTTCCCTACACCAATAGAACATTTTTCTCTTTTATGGGTATAAAAAGTTATTTTCCAAAAGAGATTTATTACCTTGACGGTAGCAACAATTCCAAGCAAAAAGATGTATTTAACACTTCTGGGAATTCTGATTTTTTTAATACCAATTTTAGATATGTTCTTCCCCTTGCAGAAGGCTTGGATAATCCTGAAGGACTTTACACGCTACATGATGGTTTTGCTGTCAACAGAAAAGGATATGGAAATGGTTCTCCCTTTGTGACAGGAAGAACTTCTATAGGGTTAAAAACATTCTACCAATCTAACACCTCGGAAACATGGACAAGTCAACAGAGCGATCAAACTTCTACAAATACACCTCAGTGGAACACCAATGGTTTACGGTTTTACCTTGAGCATGACAATACTGATTTTGATTTAAACCCTTCAAGAGGCTATCATTTTATGCTACAGTATTCAAACGATTTTGGCAAAGGTGACTCTTTACAAAGTTGGAATTTTTTATCTTTTAAATACAATAAATATTTTAATCTTGATACCTTCTCTTTTACCAAACAAAATGTACTTGCATTGAGTCTTTGGACAGGATACTCTTTTTCCTGGGATAGCAATAAAGAGGTTTTTCAAGATATCGATGCCCATCGTCCTCCTCTTTGGGAAGGTGGAAGGCTTGGAGGATTTAACCGTTTAAGAGCCTATGACAATAACCGATTTTCAGACAAAGCTGTCTTTTATGCCACAGCAGAATATAGAACTATTTTAAAGTACAATCCTTTAAAACATAATGCGCTTATTCCTGTTGCTATAGATTGGTTTCAGGTGGTTGCTTTTGCTGAAATGGGAAGGGTACATGATCACTATGATTTTGACCTTTTAAGTGATATGAAATATGATATAGGTTTAAGTTTACGTGCCATGGTAGCACAATTGCCCGTTCGTTTTGATGTGGCTTATGGAGAAGAGGGTGCCAATATGTGGGTGATGATTAATCAACCTTTTGATTTTTAATCTTTAAAACGCAAAATATAAGAGGATAAACCTCTTATATTATTTTATTCTTTTTGTTTTATTCAACTTCTGCATCAATGATGTCGTCATCTTCTGCTTTTGCTGCTTCTGGGTTTGCTCCACCTTGTTCTTTAGCATATATCGCTTCTGCTAATTTATGTGATTTGTCTGTTAATGTTTTCACTTTTTCTTCTATTTTTTCTTTGGTAGAATTATCATCTTTAAGTGCTTCTTCCAAATCAGCTATTGCAGCTTCGATACTCTCTTTTTCTGTTGCATCAAAGTTATCACCCAAATCACTCAATGATTTTTTTGTTTGATGAATGAGTGCATCTGCTTGGTTTCTTACTTCTACAACTTCTTTTCTTTTTTCATCATCTGCTTTGTTTGCCTCAGCATCTTGTATCATTTTTTCAATCTCTTCATCACTCAATCCGCTCGAACCAGTAATTTTAATCTCTTGCGATTTACCTGTACCTTTATCTACAGCTGACACGGTTAAGATTCCATTGGCATCGATATCGAATGTGACTTCAATTTGTGGTACACCACGTGGTGCTGCTGGGATATCTCTAAGCTCAAACATACCCAATGACTTATTATCTTTAGAGAACTCTCTTTCTCCTTGAAGTACATGAATACTTACGGCTGGTTGGTTATCCTCTGCTGTTGAAAACACTTGTGATTTTTTGGCAGGAATAGTTGTACCTTTTTCAATCACTTTAGTGGTCACTCCACCCAATGTCTCTATACCAAGACTTAATGGCGTAACATCTAATAAAAGAACATCTTTTACATCTCCAACAAGTACCCCACCTTGGATAGCTGCACCAATAGCAACCACTTCATCTGGGTTGACTGATTTGTTCAACTCTTTGTCAAAGAATGTTTTTAACTCTTCTTGTACCAATGGCACTCTTGTTGACCCACCAACCATAATCACTTCATTAATATCAGATTTACTAAGATCTGCATCATCAAGTACACGCTCAAGTGTTACAATGGTTTCTGCAACAAGATCAGAAATAAGTGATTCAAACTTCGCACGTGTCAATTTGATAACTAAGTGTTTAGGTCCAGAAGCATCTGCTGTGATAAACGGTAGATTTATTTCTGTTTCTGTAGCACTTGACAGTTCTTTTTTTGCTGTTTCTGATGCATCTTTAACACGTTGAAGTGCCATTACATCGGCTTTTATATCTATACCGGTGTCTGATTTAAACTCTTCTGCCACATAATCAATAATTCTATTGTCAAAGTCATCTCCACCAAGGAATGCATCTCCACCTGTGGCAAGTACTTCAACCACACCATCACCTGTTTCTAGTGCTGTTACATCAAATGTTCCTCCACCCAAATCATACACCACTATTTTCTCTGCTTCTTTTTTCTCAAGACCATACGCAAGTGCAGCGGCTGTTGGTTCATTGATAATACGAAGTACATTCAACCCTGCGATGGTTCCTGCTTCTTTGGTTGCTTTTCTTTGTGCATCATTAAAATATGCAGGTACAGTAATGACTGTATCTGTCACAGTTTCTCCAAGGTATGCCTCTGCGTCTTCTTTTAACTTCATTAAAATTTTTGCAGAAATCTCTTGTGGTGTATACGTCTTACCTGCTACTTCTACAGCACAAGCTCCCTTTCTATCAATAATATGGTATGGAAGTCTTGATTTTGCCTCTTTTGACTTCTCTTCATCACACATTAGTCCCATAATTCTCTTAATAGAATAAATTGTATTCTCTGGGTTGGTCACTGCTTGTCTTTTTGCAGATTCACCTACCAATACCTCACCCTTATCTGTAAATGCAACAATCGAAGGTGTTGTATTTTTCCCCTCTTTGTTGGCAATAATTTTGCCTTCACCATTTTCAAACACTGCCATTGCAGAATTGGTTGTTCCTAAATCTATTCCTAATACTTTTGCCATATTTCTTCCTTATATTAAAATTACTGTAAGATGGATTTTACAATCCACCAAAATTCAAATATCATAAAAACGGGTTAAAAAGCCCATTCTATTTTATTTACAGGTACTTACCATCGCTGGACGCAAAACTCTATCTTTTATGGTATAGCCTTTTTGCATTACTTGCACAATATCATCTGTTTGATGTGTATCACTCTCTACTTGCATAATAGCTTGATGCACTTCAGGATTAAACTCACCTGAACAGTCTACCTCTTTGATATGGTTTTTTTCCAATGTCTTTTTAAGTTGTTCATAAATGAGGCTCACGCCCTCTTTCACATTCTTTAACACTTCAGAACTACTTTCGGTATCATCTGTGTTTTCAATAGATGCTAAAGCATTTTCAAACGAATCAACAACTGCCAACATATCTTTTGCAAAACTCTCATTTGCATAAGAAACTGCATTTGTTTTGTCTTTTTCTAAACGTTTTTTAGAATTTTCAAAATCTGCATACGCTCTTAAATATTTATCTTTATATTCTGCAACTTCTGCTTGTGCAGCTTCTAAAAGATCTTCTTCGACTGTCTCTTCCTCTTCTACCTGCTCTTGAGATTCAGTAGTTTGGGACATTTCAATATTTTCATCTTCTTGATTCATCTATATACAAACCTCCTTTATTGACTAATATCTTGCATCGCTCTCTCAATGCTTATACGCATTATACAACATTGAGTGTATGTTTGTCAAGGTATAGTTTAGTCTATGTGACTAAAGTATAGAAAAACATGCAACCCTACTATAATAAATAATGCATAAATCTGTCTATCCTTTTTACGACAAAAAGAATTGTTTGTATAGAAATATTAAAAAATGTGTGAATTAATAGGAATGAAGAAAAGGATTGCATTCACCCAGAGGGGTGAACAATAAAGAGATAAAGCAGTTTAGTTTCGGATGCCTAAAGCATCTTTGATTACATGCCATCTTTCGAGATTTGTTTTTTTCAAGTATCTCATAAGTCTTCTTCTTTGACCTACTAATTTAAGTAGTCCTAGTCTTGAAGAGTGATCTTTTTTATTGGTTTTAAGGTGATCTGTCAAGTAAGTAATTCTCTCTGTAATAAGTGCTACTTGTACTTCTGTCGAACCTGTATCGTTTTCGCCTCTAGCATATTTAGCAATAATCTCTGCTTTTTTCGCCTGATCTAAAGCCATAGTTGACCTCCTGATTGGTATTTTCTCAAAATGAGTTCGCAATTATAATACAATAACCTTATCTCATACTTATACACTTCTTATTCAGGATAATGCTTACTTAATAGATATTAGAGTAAAATACTCTTAATTGATAGGAAGGTTACAACATGTTATTAACTCGCGCAAGTGAATATGCACTTCTCTCTTTAGATGTATTACGTAAATCTGACACTCCTTTGGGTGCAGAACACTTAGCCAACGAACTTGCTATCCCTAAAAGTTTTTTAGCAAAAATTTTACAAACTTTGGCCAAACAAGATATACTCAAATCACACAAAGGAGCTCATGGTGGATTTATGTTATCAAAGCCTATTGACAAAATCTCTGTCAATGAAGTTATTTTTGCAGCAGAGGGCAAGACTCCTGCCGTGTTTGACTGTACTTCCTATACTGCCAATTGTCCCAATGGAAACATAGGTACATGTGCTATATCTCCTTTTTTATTTAATTTTCAAACAAAAATTGATGATTTTTTAAATGACTTAATGCTCAGTGACATCTTATAAAGCACTTCCTTGTATAATACGCTCTAATTATATCACGTACAAGGCATACTTTTATGAAACAACATGTTTACCACCTTTCTCACATAGATCTAGATGGCTATGGATGCCAATATCTCTCTGGGCAATGCTTTGATACTATTGCGTGTTATAATGCCAATTATGGTCCAGAAGTGACCGCACGTCTTGAAGAAATAGTCAAAAAAATAGAACAAGACACTTTTATTCAACAAGATAAGATAGAAAGACTTATTCTTATCACCGATCTTAACCTTAGCACAAAAGAAGCAAAATGGATAGAAAACGAAGCCATACGCATAGGTGCAAAACTTCAACTTCTTGACCATCATGCCACAGGAGCCAATGCTGCTGAACGTTTTGCTTGGTACAAGCTTGATACCACACGTTGTGCTACACTCATCACTTACGACTGGCTACAAACCCATTATGATTTTGATAAAGAAAATAAATATGCATCCATTGTCAAAGCCATCAATGCCATAGATATTTGGCTCGATGACGATGCATTTTTTGAATACGGCAAGGTCATGCTAGGTATGATTTCAGGTGCTAGAGAAATAGGACGTATTTTATTTCCAGATCAAGATAGAGCCTTTAAGCTCTTTATGATAGACGCTGCCAAAGATCGTGTAAGTAAAAAAAATGCTCCTATTGTTCTTGATAACGAACTCCATGAAATTAAAAAAAGTTTTTTCAAGCAAAGTACAGATGATACCAAAGACAATTTAGTAGCTACCTATGTTACAGACTTACTCACGCAAGACAAACAACGTCTCACTATCACCTATCAAGGCTACAAAGGTATACTTGGGTATAACGTAGGTAATGCTTCTATTATTGGTAATGCTTCGATGGTAGCCAATGAGGACTATGACTTCTATATGGATGTCAATTTTAGAGGCAACTTCTCTCTACGCAGTAACAACAAATTAGATGTCTCTGCTATGGCTGCCCACATAGGAAATGGCGGAGGACATGTCAATGCTAGTGGAGGCAAGATAGAAGGCTACAAGGACTCTTTTGTCTATACAGATGTACGAAAATTTATACAAGCTTATATAGATGAAAAATGTACCACAACAGCATAAATCAACATGATGTAATTGGTAATATCAAACAAGCAAAGCGTATTAGACAGTTTGAAATATCTCTATTGTTTCTAATCTTTCCTGCACTATAATATCTTTATGTTAAAAAAAGAATTTAGGGTAAAATATTTACAAAACGTAATTGTTCGTCTTTTACTATTATTTTATATCAGCGCTTCATACCTTAGTGCTGTACATATACATCATGATACTACTACACTCTTACATGATGACTGTAAAATATGTATTTTCGTTAAAAATCTTTCTAATGGAGATGCCCCCTCTTCAAAGCTTTTAGAGGATATACCTTCTCAAAAACAAACTATTTATTCTTTATATCGCGCTACTATAAAGATACCTATTCTAAAAGGTTTTTTAAGCCACGCTCCTCCTCTTTTTTCTTAAAAATCAAATCAATCCAAAACCCTACACTATGATTATATATGATAAACAATAGAGGAGAAATCTATGCACAAAAAAGTATTATCCATGTTGCTTGTAAACACACTATTACAAGCCTACACATCTGAGGATTTAGAAAAACGTATTGCCTCACTAGAAAAAACCCTAGATTCACAAAAACAAACAAAAATGCAAACCGCTCTTAATGGTGGGAACAACAGTTTTAATCAACAAAGTTTTATGCCCGATATATCACTTATTTTAAGTGGGTCAGCTGTCACGAGAAACATAGACAATGATAGATATGAGGGCTATAGCATTGATGGTTTTATAGACAAGACTGGGGAGATACCTTTTAATAAAAACAGAGGATTTAACTTAAATTATGCAGAACTGGGTATGCATGCTGCTGTGGGTCCCTATTTCGATAGCGATGCCATTTTTCATTTAAGCCCTGATGGCTTTGAAATAGAAGAAGCCTACATAAGCACAAAAAAACTTCCTGCCAATTTTGACATAAAAGCAGGAAAATTTAGAAGTGCTTTTGGACGTATTAATGCTATGCACCAACATGCCCAACACTTTGCACAAACACCTTTGGTCTATGAAGCAATGTTAGGATTAGAAGGCATAAATGATGCAGGCATTGCTCTACATTGGGTCGCCCCTACCGATACATATTTGATGACTGGTATTGAAGCCCTTCAAGGAGTCAATGAAGAAAGCTTTGGTAAAAGCAGTAGTAATACCCTTTATATAGGATATCTAAAAAGTGGTTTTGATATAGGCGATAACACTTCTGTTTTAGCAGGCATAAATATAGCTTCAGGCAAAACACCCACAAACAAAAACAGTACCCTTTATGGTGGAGAATTAACTGTCAAATATATTATCGATAGTTACAGTTCTCTCAATTGGCAAAGCGAATATCTTTACCGAGATAAAGATGACGTAAAACAATCAGGCTATTACACCCAACTTCTTTATGCTCCAAATAGCAACTGGGAGATGGGTATGCGGTATAATGCCCTGAATAAAAATGCACGTCAACAACCAAATGACCTCAAACGTTACGCTGCTATAGCAACCTATAAACCTTTTGAATTCTCCAAATTTAGACTTCAAATGAGTCATGATACATCAAAATCATTTGATGGCATAAGAAAAAATGAAAATCAAGTTATATTAGAATTTTTAGTCGAAACAGGTGCACATGGTGCACATGCATTTTAAACAAAAAGGATAAAATCATGAAAAAAACAATACTCATATTCGTACTACTTACTAGCAGTATCTTTGCCAAACTCAATGTGGCTACGACCTACACCTATTTATCCAGCATTACTCAGCGTATTGGAGGAAATTTGGTACAAGTAACCTGTCTCTCTTCACCAAAGTTAGACCCACATTTTATTACACCTAAACCCTCGCTTATTGCCAAACTTAGAAAAAAAGATCTCATCATCATCAATGGAGCTCAGCTTGAAATTGGTTGGCTACCTCCGCTTTTACGTAGTGCAAATAATCCAAAAATCCAAAATGGCAATAAAGGTTTTTTAGATGTAAGTGCTGCAATTACACTGATAGACAAGCCCAAAACAGTTTCACGAAGTCAAGGTGATGTACACCCTGATGGCAATCCTCATTTTATTTTAGATATTCACAATAGTATTATCGTAGGAAAACTCATTAGTCTTAAACTTGCCCAACTCGACCCAAGCCACAGCCAAATCTATACACAAAATTATAAAAAATTTCAAAAACAAATGCAACATTTAGCCCATACACTCAAAACAAAATACAAAAGCTGTCAAGGAAAAAAAGTCATACAATACCATGAACTTTTTAACTATGCATTTAAACAATATGGCATACAAAATATAGGCAATATCGAACCACTGCCTGGTATTTCTCCTAGTTCCAAGCATACCCTAGCGCTCATCAATCAAATGAAAAACAATAAAGTCACTACCTTGCTACAAGATGTTTATCATGAGAAAAAAACTGCCCGTTTCATTGCCCAACAAACAGGAGCACATATTGCACTAGTACCCCATGATGTAGGAGCCATGAGAGGTACACATACCCTTGAGACATTCTACACTTCCATAGGCAAAGCAATATGTCAATAATAACACTCTTCTATCCTGCTTTTATTTTAGCTATTTTATTGGTTTTTATTCATGCTATTTTTGGATTAGAAATCATTAAACGTGGGGTTATTTTTACAGATCTTGCCATTGGACAATTTGCAGCCATTGGCGTAGCAGTGAGTTTACTTTTTTTTGAAGGAAATTATGCTTTTATTCTTACATTTGTTTTTGCTCTTTTGGGTGCTTTATTGATTACCTTTGCTACATATAGGGTGCAATATATCGAAGCTTTTATTGGTATGCTCTATGCTTTGGGTGCTAGTGCTATTATTGTGCTACTTTCTAACACTTCACAAGGCACTGAGCTTTTTAATAAACTTCAAGCCAGTGATATTCTCTTTACCACAGTAGCAGATTTAAAAGAACCTCTTTTTCTTTATACACTAGTAGCAGTGCTCTTTTTCTCTCTTTATAGCCGATTAACAGGCGTGTACAAAGAGATGCTTTTTTTCGGTCTTTTAGCACTCACAGTAACCTCTTCTGTACAACTTGCAGGTGTTTTGGTGGTTTTTGTATTGTTAATCGTACCTGCTTTCTTGGCACTCTTACAATCACGTTTTTATCCACTATCTTTTGCATGGATTATAGGATCAATTATTATTATTTTTGCCATGATTTTCTCTTATCATTTTGATTTACCTACAGGCTACACCATTGTCTTTTTAGCTTCACTTGTAGGTATACTTGGTTCTTTAATTGTAGGAAAATATCACCGCACTAAATAAATCGTGAAGAATACTACATTCTTCCTTTTTTACGCTCAGAAATATAACGTTGTAAAGATGCTCTCTCATTATCGCAATCTTTACTAGCAAGAATCTCTTCAGCAATACTTGAATAGTTTTTCATAATATTGCCTTGTGCAAAGAAATCACCACTCACTGCATCACTATGTGCAGATATTACCTTATAGGCACACATTGTTTTTGCATTTTTACTGACAACAATATCTGTACCACTTCTTTCTACTAAAGTCGTATAATATCTGTTATATTTCATGTACGCTTCCATAAGAAACAAGGTATCAAAGGCTCTTGGATTTTGATCGGAGTTAAGTTTGTTTTCCATAAAATAAAGATGCTCTTGTAGTTTCATCGCACCCTCTTCAGAGGTGGCTGAAATAGTCCAATTGATACTTTTTTTATTTTCATCTTTTACCGATACTGGCGTAAGCATACTCCCATGCTGTTTATACTTGGCATGGTTTTGTTTTAAGTATGGGATATTCGATTTTTGATTTTCATTCATATCTGTCATATTTTGATTACCCATAGAAGAGCTAGTACTATTGCCACAGCCTATAATAAAAATATTCACAAAAAGTATCATAGTAGTATCACGTATTTTCATTTTCATTTCCTTTGATGTTTTTTAATCCACTTTATATAAAATATATTTTTTATGTGCAAAAAGCGTGCAGATTGTTTAATCCTGTTTATAAAAGCTCAATTTAAACTCTGTACCCACATCAAGAGTAGAGTGTAAAGAGAGATCTATACCATAAGTATCACAAATGCTTTTGACGATATTAAGTCCTACACCAAAGCCTCCACTGTAC